>NZ_JBHUPT010000061.1:0-12970 GCF_049056525.1 Leisingera coralii
TCCGTCATGTTCAGCTCCTTCAGGTGCCGGGATCAGGCCCGGGCGCGTGCGCTGGTTGGGTCGACGGCGCAGATGCCGATCACCTCGGCCTCGCGCATCTCGTTGTGGACCATTACCTGCAGGGAAGTGCCCTCGGCGGTGAACTCCTGCGGCACCAGCGCCATGGCGATGTCGTGGTTGCAGTAGTAGGAGAACCCGCCCGAGGTCACCCGGCCGATGAGCGTCCCGTCCTTGTAGACGCCCTCATCCGCCAGCACCGAGGTGTCGCAGAACGGCAGCTTCAGGGTGACCAGCGTGCGGTAGCCGCCCGCCTCCTTCTGCCGCAGCAGCGCCTCGCGGCCGATGAACTGCCGCCCCTCCAGCGCCACAAAGCGGTCCAGCCCGGCCTCGAACGGCGTCATGTCCTTGCAGATCTCGCGGTTGATCGCGCGGTAGGACTTCTCCAGCCGCATCGATTCCAGCGCCTCCAGGCCAAAGGGTTTGACGCCCGCCTTCAGCAGCAGATCAACCAGATGCCGGTTGTAGCCGGCCGGATGATGCAGCTCCCAGCCCAGCTCGCCGGTGTAGCTCACGCGCAGCAGATGAACGCCCTTGGCATAGCCTACCTCGCCCGTCTGCGCAGTCAGCCAGGGGAAGGCTTCGTTCGACAGGTCATTGTCGGTCAGCTGCTGCAGGATCTCGCGCGATTTCGGCCCCGCCAGCGCAATCACCCCCAGCTGTTCCGAGATATCCTCCATGACCACTGAGCCGTCATCCGGCAGCAGGCGCGAGAGATAGTCCCAGTTGTAGACCTGCCCGTTCGGGGTGGAGACCAGGTAGAAGTCGTTCTTGCCATAGCGGACGATGGTGTATTCGCCCTCCATGCCGCCCTGCGGGTTCAGCGCCACCGCCAGCGTCATGCGCCCAACCTTGGGCAGCTTGTTGGCCATGATCCCGTCCAGCCACTTGGCCGCCCCCGGGCCGCGCACGGTGAACTTGGTCATCGGCGACATCTCGATGAAGCCCGCCTCCTCGCGGGTGACGCGCACCTCTTCCTGCACCAGCTCCATATGGCTGGTGCGGCGGAAGCTGTGCTCGGGGACCGCCTCTTCTGGCGATCTGGCAAACCAGCGCGGGAACTCGTAGCCGTTGAAGGTGGTCCAGACCGCGCCCTGCGCGGTCAGCAGGTCATAGGACGGCATCGTCTTCATCGGCCGGGCGCCGGGGAAATCCTCGCCCGGAACATGGGCGTTCATATGGGTGCCCCAGGTCTCGCGCACCTTGTCCATGGTCCAGCGCTTAGCGGCATAGTCGCCGAACCGTCGCGGGTCGATCTCGGACATGTCGATGCCCGGGTGGCCATCAACGATCCAGCGCGCCAGCCGCTCGCCCATGGTGCCGCCCCACAGGATGCCGCCCGGCACGCCCTCGGCCAGCCACAGGTTCTCATGCCCCGGCGCCGGACCGCACAGCGGCAGCTCGTCCGGGGTCATCTGGAACGGCCCGCGGGTGTTGGCCTTGATGCCCACCTCGCCCAGGGCAGGCACCCGCTCCAGCGCCCGCTCCCACTGGGTTTCCACCGCCTCGAAATCCTCCGGCAGCAGGTCGGCGCCGAAATCAGGCGGCACGCGGTCTTCGGCAAACAGCTTCAGGTCCTTTTCGAACTCATACGGCCCGAACTGGAAGCCGCCCACATCCTCGCGCAGGTAGGCACCGTAATCCTCGTCGCGCAGGATCGGGAACTCCGGCAGGCCCGCGGCGCGGCGCTCCTTCAGCAGCGGCACGGTTTCGGTGGTCCAGTACTGGTGCACGATCGGGATGCAGGGCAGGTCCAGCCCCACCCGCCGGGCGTTCTCGCGGGCATAGTTGCCGGTGGCAAAGATCAGATGCTCGCAGGTGATCTCGCCCTTGCTGGTGGTCACCTTCCAGTGGCCGTTGTCCAGCTTCTCATACCCCTGCGCCTCTGTGTTCTGATAGACGGTTGCACCTTGGTCGCGGGCCAGCTTGGCCAGCCCCATGGTGATATCCGCCGGGTTCACATAGCCGTCTTGGTCATGCAGGATGCCGCCGCGGATGTTCCCGCTCTGTGCCAGCAGCGGATGGATCTCCTTGATCTCCTCCGGCGTCACCAGGCGGCAGGGCACGCCCGCGGCCTCGGCGATGGAGATATAGGACTGGAACTCGTCCCAGCGCTTCTGGGTGTTGGCCACCCGCAGCTGGCCGACCTGACGCAACCCGACAGAGGTGCCCAGCTTCTTCTCCACCTCGCCGTAGATGCGGATGGTTTCCATCGTCATCTTGGAGATGTTGTGCGAGCGCACGAAGGTCACCAGCAGGCCCGCCGCGTGCCACGTGGAGCCCGAGGTCAGCGTAGTGCGCTCCAGCATTACCGAGTCGCTGCAGCCGTGCTGGGTCAAGCCATAGAGGATCGAGGCCCCGACACAGCCGCCGCCAACGACAACCACCTTGGCATGTGACTTCATAACGCAACTCCTTCTTGCGGGCTGGCAGGCTGCGGAGACAATGCATCTTGGACGAGAGGCCCGCATACAGCGCCTAGTGTGAATGTTGCTGCATTTTGGCGTTACCACGGCATCCGGCAATTGCAAAAATTCTCAGCCTGGCTTAGCTGAATTTGCCCAAACGCCAGAAATCTTCAAGATTGCTTGCATCTTTTCACCCAAAGGATCAAATCACTTTGCCCAGCCGCCCTTATGATCTGCCCCGGATGAGCTCTCTGGTCAGCTTTGAAGCCGCTGCACGGAACGCCAGCTTCAAACTGGCGGCAGCGGAGCTGAACGTCACGCCAGCGGCGGTCAGCCATCAGATCAAGGCGCTGGAACGGGAAATGCAGTGCAGCCTGTTCCACCGCTTCCACCGCGGGGTCGAACTGACGGAAAGCGGCGCCTATCTGCTGGTTGCGCTGCAAAAGGGGTTTGAGGGGATAAACGATGCGTTTGAACAACTACGTGCGCAGCACGGGCACAGCTCGGTCACAATCCGTTCCACCACCGCGGTCAGTTCGCTTTGGCTCACGCCGCGGCTGGCGCATTTCTGGAAGAGCTACGAGCATATCTCGGTGGCCCAGATCGTCAGCGACACGGACAAGGATGCCGGCGGCTGCGACCTCAGCCTGCATTACGGCGACATGTCCCGGGAAAGCGGCGAGTGCAAAGCGCTGTTTCACGACCGGATCATGGCACTGGGCAGCCCGCGGTTTGCCGCGAGGCACAAGATCAGGGACGTCAGCGATATCGCCTCAATTCCCCTCATTCATCTGGAGGCGATCGACACCGGCTGGACAGACTGGCACGCTTGGGCCCGGGCGCTGGGATACTCCGGGCAGTTGAAGTCTGCCCACCGGGTCAACAACTATGTCATTGCGCTGCAGGCCGCCCAGGACGACATGGGCGCAGTGTTGGGCTGGGAGGGGCTGACTATGGACATGGTCGCCGCCGGCAAGCTGGTCAAGCTGCTGCCTCAGACCGTTGAATCCCCCTTGGATTTCTACGTCAAACTGCACAATCAAACGTCGGACAGAGCAAGGCTTGTTTTTAACTGGCTGGCCAACGCCTGACACAAGATGCGCCATTGAAGGCCGGATCAATGCCGATGGGTCTCAGCGACTTCAAAGCGCACCCGAATTTCCCAGACATGCTTTGGCAAGCGGGAAGGTTTCTGCCACACGACACGGCCTTGCTTCCAGGCCGGATGGCAAGAACGAACAGCGGGTAAATTGGCTATGGTCATCTTGGTGTACGCCGGTCCGCCTCAATCCGCCTCAGCGCCAACCCGGCGCTGGCGGTTCAGTCCAACATGCCGATGTGTGGATACGGAGGAGGTCTGCTCATAACCCTTTGCGGTCTTTGGGCCGCTTCTGTTTTGACGTCGAGCTCTACATAAGATCAGCATCCCGGCTGCTTTCTTGAGGAATAGACCTAGAGGAACTCCGCACCATGTGCAGGCCGCGTTGCACGAAAAAAATGTTTCAAGTCCAAGGCATTGACGCACCTAGCAGGGTGCACTGATGATACCTGCGAGATCCGTCGGGAATCCAATGCGCGGCAAGGAAAGGTAAGCAATTTGGCCAAGAGAGGTCCAAGTGCGGTCAATTGTTCCTCGAATGCCAAACGAGAGGAACTGGCGCGGCGCTCGCGTTCCGCCCGCTGGCTGCTGGCCGTGCGATTAAAGACGCTGGGGCTTTCTGTAGTCCCGGTGCTGGCGGGGACGTGGTTTGCCGCGCAGTCGGGTTTCTTGCGGGTGGATATCCTCGCCGTCACGATCCTGTCAGCAGCTGCTATCCAGATCGGCACGAATCTTTGGAACGATGCGGCCGACGCGTTTCGCGGCACCGACGGGCCAGATCGCCTCGGGCCGCCAAGAATGACATCGCTAGGCTTGCTTGCAGCGGAACATGTCCGCGCCGGCGCGCTGTTGGCGTTTGTGTTCGCATCCGCGTCAGGTCTTTATCTCACGGTTCTGGGCGGGTGGCCGATTGCTGTGCTAGGTCTCGTTTCGCTGTCATTAGGATTTTGCTACTCGATGGGACCTTATCCGCTCTCGGGTTCGCCGGTGGGTGAAGCTCTCGTGATTGCCTTCTTCGGCATCGCGGCTGTCTCCGGAACGGCTTATCTGCATGGGGTGCCGCCGAATGGGAAGATCCTGCTGCTTGGAGTTGTCATTGGCCTGCCCGCTGCCGCCGTACTTCTGGCCAACAACCACCGCGATCGGCAGCAGGACGCACGCTCCGGACGCCGCACTTTGGCAATCGTGATCGGGATTCAGGCATCGCGCGCGCTGTTTGCCGTGCTTTTGCTTTCGTCGATTGCCGGCAGCGTTTTCCTTGTTCAGCCCTGTGCGCTCGGTGCTCTTTCTTTCGTCCCTGCCGCCGCTCTGGCCGGTTTTCTGATCAAATTGATGGCCTGTCTGCCGGTGTCTAGCAGTCTAAACCGGCTGATTTTCGGGACATCGGTTTTTCAGGTTCTGATCCTCCTTGCTCTTGTTGTATCCGTGGCCATTTGCAGCAAGGGCACAGCTGTGCCATGACACTTTGACTCCATCTTGCCGGCCTGATGCCCGAACAAACCACGAGCCCGGTATGACACTTGCTGCAGCAGCCACACTTTTGCCCGCCGGAGCCCGAAACTCTGCTTCGAATTGGCCCGTAGAAATGGGGCTGGACACGCGCACTGCTGGTAGGCCTGGTCGTTCAGGTTTTGGCTCCAGGTCTTTGCAATGAACATTCCGACGCTCGTTCAGCCTCACTTCGGAAACGACTTGGCAGGACGGAACGTTGGCGGTGAACTGGCCGATGACAACTGCTTCGAGCGGTTGCGCAGGGCCGACATTCTCCGGGTTGGCTCTGCCCGCACACCCCCCGCTGCGCGGCGGAGGGCGGCCGTTTGAGCTCAATCGGTTGGGGGCCGCATTTTCTTAAGTGGCCTTTTTACGAGGCAAAATTTCTGACAAGCGGACGTGAGTGCCTTAATAATTAAAGAGTACCGATCACGCCCGCTGCTCATTTTTCAGCAGATTATTGATGCGTCCGCATCTTTTGCGGGTCGTAAACCGGGCTGCTTACCACTGTTGCGGCGGCTTGCAGCGTCTCGCTTTTGAGTTGCAGAACCGTTCCAGCGGCGATCCCGGGGCGGACATGGGCCAGCGCCAGCGATTTGCCCATCCGGTGCGAAAAGCAGGGGCTGTTGACCACCCCGATCTCCTCACCGTCGAGCAGCAGGGTTTCGCCGCCCTCCACCATATCTGCATGATCAATATCGAGGCAGACATTGCTGATCTTTTCCTGGCCCTTCGCAGCCATTACCGCATCCTTGCCGCGAAATCCGCCCTTGGAGCTGCTGACGGTAAAGCCAAGGCCAACTTCCCAGGGGGTGTGCGCCTCGGTCATGTCGTAGCCGTAGAACAAAAGCCCCGCCTCAATCCGCACCTTGTCGAGCGCGGTGAAGGAGCAGGGTATGACGCCTGCGTCGGCCAGCCTGTCCCAGATATCCGTGATCACGGCAGCGGCCGCAAAGATTTCATAGCCGCGCTCGCCCGAGTAGCCGGTGCGTGAAACCCTGCAGGGATAGCCGAACAGGGTTGTCGGCGCATGTTCGAAATAACCCAGCCCGGCCAGCTCAATGCCGCAATGGGCGTTTAATATCTCCAGTGCTGCGGGGCCTTGCACCGAGATGTCATGCAAGTCGTCTGTGAACTCCAGCCAAACGTCGCGGCCTTCGGCGGAGGCTTCGAGCAGCGCCATGGTATCGCCGGAGCCATGCACGATCATCCATTCATCGCCGCCGTTGTTGGAGACGATGGCATCGTCGGCAATGCCGCCGGCCTCTGTCAGCACGCAAAGGTAAGCCGCCTTGCCCGGCGCGAGTTTGGACAGGTCGCGGGTGGTCAAGTGGTCCAGCACCGCTTGCGCGTCCACGCCACGGACAAAGACCTTCTTCAGCGGCGACATGTCAAACATGCCGGCACGCTCGCGCACCGCGTCATGCTCGTCGTTCGGGTCGGTGCTGTAGGTCCAGGCGGTGCCCATGCCGTTCCAGTCCTCCAGCCCTGATCCCAGGGCCCTGTGGCGGGAGGCAAGCGCCGAGGTGCGGCTCAGTTCTTCGGTCATTTCTCTGTTTCCTTTCTCAGTACCATTCATCGGGCAGGGCAGCTTTGCGCTCCGCCACGAAATCATTCAGGGCCGAGCGGGTGTTCTCCGGCATTTCCGGCGGCTGGTAGGCCTCCAGCATCTGCTTCCAGCGTGCCGCGGCGCGCTGATCCGCGGTCATGCGGCCGTTTTCCTCCCAGGTCTCATAGGGGCCGCCTTCGGGTACCTGCGGCTCGAAGTTCGCAGTGGTGTAATGGCGCAGGGTGTGGCTGGTTGAGAGGAAGTTTTCACCCGGTCCCGCCTCGGCATAGGCATCGCGGCCAAAGGCCTCGTCACCGGTTTCAAATCCCTGCAGCATCTTCAGCATCGCGCCGCAGTGATCGAGGTCCATTACGAACTTCTCGTAGGACATCACCAGCCCGCCTTCGAGCCAGCCCGCCGCGTGCCAGACCTGATGGCCGCCGGACAGAAGCGTTGCCCACATGGCGCCGGTGCTGTCCTGCATCGCCTGGCCGTCTGCCGCGTTCGACGCGGTGACCTGCCCGCCGCCTGAGCGCACCGGCACCTCCAGCCGGCGGCCCAGCTGCGACAGCGCCATGGTTGTCAAGTTGGCCTCGGGCGAGCCGAAGGTCAGCGCGCCGGTGCGCAGGTTCATCGAGGAATGGAAGCTGCCGAACACCACCGGGCAGCCAGTGCGCACCAACTGGGCCAATGCAATGCCTGCCATGGCTTCGGCCAGGGTCTGGGCGGCCACCGCAGCGGGGGAAAGCGGTCCCATGGCGCCGGCAAAGATTGCGGGAGAGACGCAGACGCATTGGTTCGCCGCCGCGTAGAGGCGAAGCGACGTGGACATCACCTCGTCATAGATCAGCGGCGAGTTAACGTTGATATTGGCCTGCATGACCGCATGGCTGCCGATGAAGCCGGCGCCAAAGGCCAGCTGGGCCATATCCAGACTGTCCCGCGCACCCTGTGCGGATGTGACTGCGCCCATGAAGGGTTTGTCCGACAGGGTCAGATGCGCCAGCATCATGTCCAGATGCCGCTTGTTCACCGGCACATCCGTCGGCTCGACCACGGTGCCGCCGGAGTGGTGCAGAGCAGGCGACAGATGCGAAAGCTTCACGAAATTCCGGAAGTCTTCCAGCGTAGCGTAACGCCGGCCCTGGGTCAGGTCGGAGACAAAGGGCGAGCCGTATCCCGGCATCAGCACCAGATTGTCCCCGCCCAAGGTGACCGTACGGGCCGGGGCGCGGCCATGCAGCCGGAATTCGGCAGGTGCGGTTGAGCAGAGCTGACGGGCATGGCCTGGCTCGAACCGGACCCTGTTGCCTTCGATGCGCGCTCCGGTGCCGTCAAAGAGCGCCAGCGCGGTATCATCGCCGCGAAACTCGATGCCGATATGCTCTAGGATCCAGTCCGCCTGGCTTTCGATCCGGGCCAGCGCGGCCTCATCCAGCAGGTTGTAGGCGGGGATTTTGCGGCGCCGGATTACGGGCGCTGCTTGCGGTGCATTGTGCCGGGTCAGCCGCCCCCGGCGCGATCTGCCGCGCCGGGTGATATGCGTCTGAGCGTTCATATTTCCCAACGTGATAACTCCCAAGAAACTTCCTTGGGCCAATATTTTAAGAAAGGAGGCTGCCAGCAATCGATTTTATTTGCTCTCAGCGTTCAGTAAATTTAGACATCAAGAATATGCTGAAAAAATTCCGCCACCATGACAGCCTGCGCCTGTTCACTGAAATTGCCCGCTACCGCAGTTTTTCCTATGCAGCAGCGGCACTGAACATGACCAAGGGGGCGGTCAGCTATCAGGTCAAAACGCTGGAGGAGGACTTGGGCTTTGCCCTTTTCCAGCGCTATGCCCGCGGGGTTGAGCTGACGCCTGGCGGGCAAAAGCTTCTGGCTGCCAGTCAAAACCACTATGAGGCTATCGAGGCGGAAATCCTGGCATTGAAGGGGCTTTCTACCAGTACCCTGACCGTCGGTGTATCCACTTACTTCGCGGCCCGCTGGCTGTCGCCCCGGCTGATGTCCTTCATGCAGGAGCATCCGGATATCCAGCTGCGGCTGCAGCCGATGATCCGGCTGTTTGATCTGGAAGCGCAGGGCGTCGATATCGCGATCCGCTGGGGCAATGGTCAATGGGAGGACGGCGAAATCACCCCGTTTTTGCCATGCCCGGCTTTTCCCGCCGGCAACGCTGCAGCGCTGGAAAAAGTAACACGTCATGGCTGGGAAGAAGCGATTTCGACCTTGACGCTGTTGCGCGACCATGACGACAGCGACGCCTGGACAGACTGGCTGAACACCGCTGGTCTGCCGCACCAGACGCGGCGGGACACGCTGATCATCCCGGACCCCAACGTGCGGGTTCAGGCGGTTGTCGACGGCCAGGGGATCGCTCTGATGGACACCCTGATCGAACGGGAACTGGAAGAGGCAAAGCTGTTCTGCCTGTCACCACACGTGCTGCAGGATTACGGCTACTTTCTGGTCCGCCCGCGTAAAGCTGTACCGCTGGACAGTGTCATCGCTTTTAAAGGATGGCTGCAAAGCATTAGGTAGTCAAAGTCCTGCCAGCCCGCTTTCTTGAGTTTTTGCACGAACGGGTTTGGTTCCGGCTGCGAGGGTGCGAGCCAAACACGATTTCGCGGGCGTGCGAAAGTCTGAAATGAGGGGCCGCGCCGCAGCAATTCGAACTCTTGATCGAGGTCGGTTCAGGGCCGCTTCTTGCCGGTGGGTATTGCCGCCATGGCTCTGATGCTGCGCTGTTTCCAAGGTCAGCTTCGGGCCGTTCCCGTGGAAAAACACCTGACCTGCCCCCTGAAAACTGGATCGTTCGGAGCTGGAGTTTTCCCCTAAATTTCCCTGGCTGGGAACTTCCTAGTCGCCCATGTGGAAGCCTTGCAGCGGCAATCCGACGAGCACCCTGTGTCGATTGATGAAAGGCTTGGAAGGGCGGCAGCAAGGTACCGATTCGAGTAACCCGGCTAACCAACACCGCTTGTCCCTACCAGGACTGCAAAACCGAGCCGGCCCCTCGCTTCAGTTGCCACTCGGACGGGTACTGCTCAAGGAAAGTCAGAAACCCATCCGTCCGGGAGATTCTGTGAAACCGCTCGGCCTCAGGGAAATACAAGGGTAAGTAATGTGTCAGGATGCGGTGCCACAGCTCGGTCTTCGAGCGCCAAATGATCTCATTGGCCTTCGAAAGTTAATGAAAATCGGCAGCGCTCACCGCCAAACACTTATGGGTAACTGCAAGAAAAACCGGGCGCTTACGGGCCAAACTCACGGAGGACACAAGCTTTAGATCGACCCCCGCCTGGCCGAAATGATGCGCCAAAGTCCGATGGTAGCTGCCGGTTGCTTCCATCCTAATCCGAACTGGCTGGCCGTCATCAGAAAGTGTCACCATCAACACGATGGAAGTTGCCCAGGGTGTTTGTGATGGCCATGCAACGCCTCCGCATCTTGCCGGAAGCGCCAACCAGCACTTCGTGGTGGTGTTTGGAAATGTCGATGGTGACCAGTAAGGTCGAAGCGATAGAAAAGGTGGCGGTCATAGCTGGTCTCCTCCGCGATGTAGTCATGCATGACCACTTTTGAAACCTGAGACCCGGATATGGCCAACGGCTGCGCGACTTGAGGGCTGCGCGCGTGGCCATAACCACTTAGTGGCTAATCTTCCCGGCGCGCTACGGCCCCGAGTTTCTCGTGCGTCTGCCCGAGGAGTGGGTCAAACTGAACAAGGCCGAATTGGACTTCTGGACGCCCAGAAAACTAATACAATCACATACATCGAAGGCTTCAACAGCCGACTGGGCTAGAAACGTATGAATGCGTCTTGTTTTTGTTAATGGCAGACGCCAGTTTCCGAATCAACGCTTCGACGGTCGGTTACAACGAACTACGGGTTCATTCATCACTCGGGAACTTAGCGCTCAACGAATATGCGGCCCGACTGAACAGAACCGAAAGGTTGCATGACGCGCGGACCAGAAACGGGGCGATCTCCAGTAGCCGGAAACCTCTCATTCCATGTAGTTCAAGGTTACGTGAGAGTACCAGAGGGTACCAATCTTACACGGTCCAGGAATGCTCGCAGTGCAAGTTCCCCAAAACTCGCATTCATATGAATGATATCGTTGTCGCGATGCAATGAGCCGTCGTTATTGGAGCGTCCAGTTTCCAGTCTGCTCGAGTTTTGCGAAAATCGCGGGTCCGTTGCGACTTCGTCGACAATGGTTTCATGTGGCTGGGGAAAAATGATTGTCTCTAAAGGCGTCAGGAACGTCTCTTGCAACAGGACGGTTTGATCCTCATAGGTGCT
Source organism: Leisingera coralii (assembly GCF_049056525.1). Classification (NCBI taxonomy): domain Bacteria; kingdom Pseudomonadati; phylum Pseudomonadota; class Alphaproteobacteria; order Rhodobacterales; family Roseobacteraceae; genus Leisingera; species Leisingera coralii. The sequence goes on from NZ_JBHUPT010000061.1 coordinate 10,920, forward strand.
TCGCGCCAACGGCCTTTTCTTAGGTGGATAAGCGCGCAGTGGAGCGGGCGTGAAGTAAATCGGCTTGGATGTGATCGCGCGCAGTTTCTTCAAGACCTGATGCGCGGGAGATGCTTGAAACTGATCAAGCACCATGCGATTGTACACACCCTGCGAATATTCAGGACGATCGTAACTGGCGACTACCTGCTTTTGTAACCCGCAGACCAGGAACAAATCGAAAAGCGCCGGGTCGATCTTTTCAAACCCGCCCGAGGTGTATTTGATTACCTCACGCAGGCTTTCAGTATGGGGAACTAGGCACTGGTCCTTCAGCGAAAGCGCGTTAATCATGCCACCGCGCGCGGCGAAAAAGGTCAGATCTATGCTTGGAAACTGGCTGGCAAGCTTTTCCCAGGCGCGCCGCCAAGCGCCGCAATGGCTATTGCCGATAATGGCGATTTTCATCTTGGCTCTTTCCCGAAAGCGTCCAGAATTTCTTCTTCGCAAACAATGTTTTGGGAAGACTGTTTTTTCTTTAACGCCGGTTTCGCGGCTTTAATGTCCCTACGGACCTTTTCGCCTGCGGCAGGGCCCCTGGCGCCGAAGGCTGCCTCGAGGTCGCGGAAAAAGCTGTCCATGACGAAGGCAACACCCTGCCTGGCGACGCTACGCTGGTTCGGTTCGAAGAAAGCCCCGCGGAAAGGGGGGGAGGTGATGATTTCGTATGATGGGAAGTAATCAATACACCGCTGGTTGTCGGACAATTTACCCGCGACGGCGCGCAGAATCGATTTCGATTGTGAGGATGCGACTAGAACATGCTTTCCGGACGCCGTCGCGGTTAATGGAACCGGCGAGACAGTCAGCAGGATTTGAAGCTTAGGGTTGGCCTTGCGGCAGATCGCTATTGCCGCACGCAGGGCCGTTAGAACAGTTTTATAATCCATGTTATCAAAGACATGTTTCGCCCCGTCAAACGTGCCAGCAGTGGTTCCAGGGCACATAGGGTATTCGTAGCCGTGGCTCTGGTTCAGCCAACGCTCGGTCAGGCCCAAGGTAAACACAAAGACATCCGCTTCAGAGACACTCCGCCGGAGTGAGCGCAATACCTCCTGGCGGGACCGAAGGAGTTCCTCTTTGGAGGCGAACCCCCCCGGCTCGATGGCTGGGCGGAATGGGTCGTAGAAGCGTCCGGCCTGCTCCCAGATCTCCGCGGGCGCCTCCGCCTCACCGAAGGCCCATTGCAGCCATTGCAGCAGTAGCGACGTGGTGTAGATGTTTCCAGTGCGGCTGGAGAATATTCCATAGTTGTATTCGGCGGCACTTTCCTGGCTAAGGCCTTTGGGTGCTTCTTCGGTCAGAAACCAGTTAAAGCCACGTTCCCGAAGAGCCCGTCCGATGTGCTGTGCGAAACAAGATCCGTATGTCGAAACCTTGTGGGACGGCCTAATTCGAAACTTAGGGGACCACAGACCTTCGATTTCCAGAAAGCACTTTTCTGCAACAGACGGTCTCCAGAACGATTTTGATGGAAGAGAGGAATATGGGTTCATCCGAACGCCTCAAGGTAAGCTTTTCCTGGACCAACCATTACATAACCTAAACCGGTGGGTGCTAAAAGTGTTTTTCCGAATGTCCTTCTCTCAACCTTACACTCGGCGTGTCTCTGCCCCTTAAACTTGGGCCACTATTTTTACCCAAGAGGGGGGTGATGGAACTCACCCCGTTTCTGGTCCAGTCATCATGCGACCTTTAGGGTTTCCTTCAGTTCGGCCGCAAATGCGATTGACATCAAGTTTCCAAGCGATGAACGGGGCTGAGTTTCATTTTGGTCTTGACCTGAGCGAATATGCAAGCGCACCGGCTACCCAGCCACCATCCGTGTTGACCAGGGCAGTGAGTTTATCTCGAAGGATATGGACCTTTGGGCCTATGCCAACGGCGTGACATTGGACTTCTCCCGTCCGGGCAAACCTACCGACAACGCCTTCATAGTGACGTGCTCCCCGCAGAGTCCGCGGTTATTAGTTCGCCCTGTTCAGGGTTTGGTCCTCTACTGACCGTTGGTG
>NZ_JBHUPT010000062.1:0-90653 GCF_049056525.1 Leisingera coralii
AGGCCATCATCCCGATAGACCAAAGGCCAGCCATGCACTAACTTTCAACTTGGACCACTCAAGTGGGGCGGCTCAATTTTTGATTGCGCGCATCCAAAGTGCTGAATTGAGAACGGCGACTGCTCACTACGCACGCTCTCTGGGCATACGATACCAAGTTCATGCTGCTCCTACGACAAACGGCAGCTTTTCATCGCGGCGGCGCTGCCAAAGTCAAAGCCGGATCTGGCGAATGGGATGGGTTTCAAATGACGCTTTATGCTCTGCTCTGCCGCTCGTGCCTGGCGCAGCATTCGAAACATTGGGCTCTTCGGTAGCTTTCGCTGCATTTCTGAAGAACGGCTGAAATGGTGGCAGGGTGAACCTGCCGCCTTTTTTTGTTGGCCAGCGGGATTTGGACAAGCCAAACGCCCCTAGCGGTCAGGGTGAGGGCGCCGCCCTCCCCCTCGGGCAATCCTATTAGACAGGGCCGTGTCCTCGGCTGCGCCTGCGGGCCGCACCAACCCTGTCGAATAGCGTTGCCTCGCCCCCTCCCGCGTTCGCCACGTGGCAGATCAGCAGGAACAGGCGGCTGCGCCGACTGAACCTGCAAATCAGCCCTGATTTTCCCAAAGGAAGTCAGATCAAACGAAACAGGCCGCGCGAGTCGAAAACGGGAAATGGGTCAGCAATCTGACAGAAAGGTCAGTTTTGCTTGGCATTCGACAGAAGGGAAGTGGCGGACCGAGGAGGATTCGAACCCCCGACCCCTTGATTCGTAGTCAAGTACTCTATCCAGCTGAGCTATCGGTCCACTGCGGCGGGATTTAATCATAGCACCGGGGAGTCGCAACCCCAAAAACAAAAATAGTTTCATCCGCCTGCCATAATTCCACCTGCCCCTGGCAGCGGCTCAGAGGGTGCCGTCGCCCTTGGGCAGGCAGATCTCGAAGACCGTGCCGCCGGGGCCGGTTTCCTTGAGCGTCACCGTGCCGCCGTGGCCGCGGGTCAGCTCGCCGGCGATGGCCAGCCCCAGCCCGGTACCGCCCTTGCGGGTGCCGCCCTGAAACGGCGTGAACAGATTGTCCTGCGCCTTTTTCGGCAGGCCGGGACCGGTATCCGCCACCGTGATGTACCAGGCGCCTTCGGTCTCTCGGGCGGCCACCGATATCGTGCCCGCCTGCCCGGTTGCGGCAATCGCCTGCCGGGCGTTGCGCACCAGGTTCATGATGATGCGGAACAGCTGCTCCGGATCGGCGCGCAGCATCATCGGGGCGGGCACGGAGTTGATGATCCCGACCTTGGCACTGTCGGCTGCCAAGAGCTCGCTCTCGGCAATGTCGCCGACGATCTCATGCAGGCAGACGACCGCAAAGGTGGGAGACGGCTCCTCCGCCCGGCCGAACGCCAGCGTGCCCTCGCACAGCGAGACCGCGCGGGTGATCGAGTTCACGAGCTTCGGCGCCAGGCGGCGCACCAGCGGGTCCTCACTGCGCTCGATCCGGTCGGTGAACAGCTGCGCCGAAGTCAGGATGTTGCGCAGATCATGGCTCACCTTGGCCACCGCGCCGCCCAGTTGCGCCAGACGCTCGCGCTGCTTCAGCGCATGGGTCAGCTCGGTCTGCAGCTGCATCAGCGCCTCTTCCGCCTCGCGCAGCTCCACCACGCCGGAGCTGGGATGGATGATGCCGCGCGCATCCTCGGGTGCCGCCGCATAGCGCTGCATATGGCCGACCACGCTCTTGATCGGCTTCACCAGCACGATCCGCACCGCAACAAACAGCAACAGCGCGGTGAAAACGGAGATCACCGCCGACAGGATCAGGATCCGCACCCCGTAGTCCAGCATCGCCTGGCGCAGGGGCGCGGTCTCCATGGTGACCTCGATCAGCAGGCCCGCGTCCCGCACCGGCGCGCCGATCACCCGGATGATTTCATTCTCCGGCCGGGCCAGCCGTATCATTGCGTCCTTGATAAGCGTCATCGCGCCCGCCATGCGCAAATCATAGGTGCCGGTGATCTGCTGCGGGATCGGCGAGGCCAGCATCAGCTGGCGGATCTCGTCCCGGCGCAGCACCACGTTGTAGACGCCCGCGTTCTCCAAGAGCTCCGCTTCCAGCTCGGTTTCCAGCATGTCGTCCGCCAGCAGCGCCAGCGAGGCGATCTGCGCGCGCTCCAGCCGGTCCGACAGGTAATCCAGGCGGAACCGGGCGATCGAGGGGACAAAGATCAGCACCTCGGCCAGCATCACGAAGACCGTGGTCAGGATCAGAAATCTGCCCGAAAGCGTGTTGAGCATCCCCCCGCCCTTACCTCATGGAAACCAGCGCTGAACCAGGCGCACCGCGCGTTTTACCCAACTGCTTTCAAAAAGCCGCGGGGAAAAATACGCTCCCGCCGCCCGTTTGTTAATCTCGCCGAAGGAGGGATAAGGCGCAACCATGGCTGTAATCTGGCTCATTTTCAGGCGGTTGGCCAGTGCCATGGACCACAGGCTGATGAGCTCTCCGGCCTGATGGCCCGCGATGGTGGCGCCGACGGGACGCCCGCCGGAAACCATCACCTTGATAAAGCCCTTGGTCTTGCGTTCGGCGATGGCGCGGTCGTTATGCTCATAGTCAAAGCGCACCACCTCCAGCTTCACCCCGTAGCGGTCGCGCGCCTGCGCCTCGGTCAGCCCGACCTGCGCCAGCTCGGGGTCGGTATAGGTCGCCCAGGGGATATGGCTGGTCTTGACCTTCGACGGCAGCCCGAACAGCGCGGAGCGGATGATGACGCTGGCGTGGTAGCCCGCCACATGGGTGAACTGCATTCCCCCGGCCACGTCGCCGATGGCATAAACCTTCTTGTTGGTGGTCAGCAGGCTCTCGTCCACCTTGATGCCGTTGCCCTGTGTCTCGATCCCTGCGGCCTCCAGGTTCAGCAACTCGGTGTTGGCCTTGCGCCCCACCGCCATCAGCAGATGCGTGCCCTTGAACCGGCTGCCGTCCTTGGTCTCGACCTCGATTGCCCCCGCCTGGCCGGAGACGCGGGAGACCATGGCGCCCTCCGCGATCTCCACGCCCTCTGCGCGCAAGGTCTCCAGCACCAGCGCTGCGGCGTCCGGGTCATCCTTGCCCAGCGCCTTGTAGCCTTCGATCACGGTCACCTTGCTGCCCAGCCGGATATGCGCCTGCGCCATCTCCATGCCGATCGGCCCGCCGCCAATGATCAGCAGATGCTCCGGCTTCTCGCGCAGATCGAACAGCGTCTCGTTGGTCTCATAAGGCACCTTGTCCAGCGCCGGGATGGGCGGCACCAGCGGCGCCGACCCGGTGGCGATCACGATCCGGCGCGCGGTGATGCGGTACGGCCCTGCCTCCACCTCCGAAGGGGAGACGAAATGGCCGAACTCGCGGATCACCCGCACGCCCAGGCCCTCAAAGCGCTCCTGGCTGTCCACCGGCGCGATGGTGCCGATCACCTGATGCACGTGATCCTTGGCAGCGGCGTAATCCGGCTGCGGGCGCTGATCCGCCACCCCGAAATCCGCGGTATGCGCCTGGCCGTAGGCGGCCTTGGCACTGGCCAGCAGCGCCTTGGAGGGCACACAGCCGTAGTTCAGGCAGTCCCCGCCCATCTTGTGGCCTTCCAGCAGAACCACATCGGCGCCCATCTGGCTGGCGCCTGCCGCCACCGACAAGCCCCCCGATCCGGCACCGATAACCAGCAAATCGCAGTCGATACGGGTCATGTTCAGGCGTCCTTGTTCCTGCGGCCGCGGATGTTGCCGCGGACAGCCTTGACCAGGATCGGCATTGCGGCCAGCACGCACAGGCCAAGGATCGGCCCGATCACATGCGGCTCCCACAGCAGGCTGAGGTCCGGATCGCCGCCGCGGTCGAACACCGACCCGACCCCGACCCCGATCCAGGTAAAGACGATGGCGCCGGGGATGATGCCCACCGCGGTGGTCCACAGGAAGTTGCCGAATTTCACCCCCACCAGCGCAGGCAGCAGGTTGGCGACAAAGAACGGCACCGCCGGCACCAGCCGCAAAAGCAGCAGAACCTCGATCTCATTCTCCCGCAGCGCCTGTTTCAGCATCTGTACCCGGCCCTCTGCGGCCTCGATCCTGGCCGTCAGAACCGCTCCCAGCCCCATGCGCGCGGCCAGAAAAATGCCCGCCGCTCCGATGGTGGCTGCGACCACATTGAACGCGGTGCCCGCTGCCAACCCGAACAGGAAGCCGCCGGTAACGGAGGCCACCGCCGCCCCGGGCAGCGAAAACACCACAATCACGATGTAAATCCCCATGAACAGCGCCACCAGGCCCAGGTAATTCTGATCCCGGAACGCCATCAGCGCCTCCCGGTTGTCGCGCAGCGTGTCGAAGGTCAGGTAATCCTTCAGCGTCACCGCCCCGATCAGCGCCACAGCCACCACCGCGATCAGCGGCAGATGGCGGGCCAGGCCGGGCTTTGATCCAGCTTGCGGGTCGGTACTCGGGGTCTCGGTCATGTCGCTCATCGGTCCGTGGTTGCTGCAGAGCTTGTTGCTACGTGTTAAATGGCGCCGGCGCGAGGGCAAGCAGCCCTGCCTCACAGGTGCTTGAACACAGGCCCGGATTCCGTGAGCTTTGTGGCAGAATCAGCGGCCCCATGTTACAGCCGCGCTGTCCGGACCGGCCGTTCCGGGGCAGTTTTTGGCAGAAATGTTGCATATTGCCCGGAAAAGGCGGCCTGCGGGGTTTGACTTGGCCGTCATTCCCTCCTAAAGACCGGGCTTCGAGATAGACCCCGGGCGGGCGATTCCGCGCCGTACCCGTAGACATAAATGTGGAGACCGGAGCGATGAAACGCACCTATCAGCCTTCGAACCTGGTTCGCAAACGCCGCCACGGCTTCCGTGCGCGCATGGCCACCAAAGCAGGCCGCAAGATCCTGAACGCACGCCGCGCCCGCGGCCGCAAAGAACTGAGCGCATAAGCTCAGTTCCCGTTCTGACGGAGATGACACCGCCGGAGGCCCCCAAGGACGGCAAAGCTGCCCGCGGGGACACGCCTCCGGCGGTGTCCGTTTGCGCACCGGATGCGCCCAAGCTTGAGGTCATGGCCAAGCGCCGTGATTTCCTCGCCTGCGCCCGCCCCCCTGCCCGCAAGCAGGGCACCAAGGGGATGATGGTTCAGGGCCGCAAGCGCCAGGATGATGGCGGCATCCGGGTGGGCTTCACCTGTTCCAAGAAAGTCGGCAACGCAGTCGCCCGCAACCGCGCCAAGCGCAGGTTGCGCGAGGCCGCGCGGATGATTCTGCCCGCGCACGGCCGTCCCGGCTGGGATTACGTGCTGATCGGCCGCGCCGTGGAGACCGCCCAGCGCCCCTTCGAAGAGCTGAAGCGCGACCTGATCTATGCGCTGAAGAAAATCCACGGCCATTAACCGCACCGGGCCTTCGGTATTATTGCCACCCGGCCGCCCTGCTCCTATCTATCCCGCATGACCCCGCTGGCCCATCTCTTCGCCCTGCCTGTGTGCGCCTACCGGCTGCTGTTCAGCCCCTGGGTCGGCTTCAACTGCCGCTACCAGCCCACCTGCTCCGCCTACGCACTGGAAGCACTGGAGAAACACGGCGCCATCAAGGGCGCTTGGCTGACTGCGCGGCGCATCGGCCGCTGCCATCCCTTGGGCGGCGACGGCTATGATCCGGTGCCGGGCTGCGACCCGTCGCACGACCACCCCACAGCCACCCGCAAAGACAGCGCACAGGACAGCCTGGGCAGCTGAGCCCGCTACTTCTTCTCGAATAGATCGTGATCTCCCCCAGCGTCACGCCAAAGCGGCTCGTATAGGCCTTATTCAACAGGCTCTGCCCCTCTAGCAGCCACATCCAGTCATCAAAGGACACCCGCATGGTGCCGCCCTGCGGCACCGGCAGGTCGATGGTATGGGCCCGGTTTCAGGTGTCGCCGCGCTCTTCCCCGGGCGATCCCCTGCACGCCGTCTGCGGTGCCTTCCCAGCTGTCCTCGCCTGTCTTGGTCAGAGTCCGCCATGCTTGATGATGATCTGGACGAAATCCATCCGCTGTTTGCCGGTGCCCCCGCGACAACGGAGTTCAAGAAGCACAGGAAGTCTATCGTGCGCTTTGCGCGTGAGGCGATCGAACAATACGGCATGGCCGAACACCCGCCGAGGGCCGGGTTTCAGGCTGCTCCAACCTCAGTCAAAATGTTTTAGGGATTAACTTCTCCTGTTTTACTATTTATTTTCATATGGTTACAAGCTTTATAATAAAAAACAAAAAATAATCTTGAGATTCGGGAGAGCCTCCCGAATACTCCTCCCATCACATGACTTCACGGGGATCGAGGGAGGAGCCCAAAGCCATGAACCTCAAGAACACTTGCATTGCAGCCATCATCACAGCCTGCGCGACGGCAACACCGCTGCTGGCGGAAACCCTGCGCATCGGCGGCAATTTCCCGGCTGAACATTCCAGCTCCAAAGCCATAGAGCGTTTCGCCGATGCCGTCTCCGGAGCCACCGGCGGCGACCTGGAAATCGCCAGCTTCCCGGCCATGCAGCTGGGTGGCGCCAAGGAAAACGTAGACCAGGTCCGCACTGGCGTGATCTTCGGCACCTGGATTGGCACAGCCTACCTCTCCCGCACCGTACCCGAGCTGGAGGCGGTCTCGCTGCCGTTTGCCTATCCGGACCGTGAAACAGCCTTCCGGGTGATCGACGGCAAGGTCGGCGAGCTGCTGGCCGAAGAGCTGGCGGATCAGGGCTTCGTCGCGCTTGGCTGGATGGAGCTGGGGTCGCGCAATGTGACCAACAGCACCCGTCCGATCGAATCCGTCAAGGATTTCGGCGGCCTCAAGATCCGTCTGCAACCGAACGAAACCCATCTCGCCACCTTCCGCGCCATCGGCGCCAGCCCGGTGTCGATGGGCATCTCTGAGGTCTACTCGGCTCTGCAGCAAGGCGTGCTGGACGGCCAGGAAAACCCCTATTCGATCATCAAGAGCCGCCAGTTCGAAGAGGTGCAGACCTACCTGTCGGACAGCAACCACTTCTTTGACTATATCGCTCTGGTGGTAAACAAGCGGAAGTTCGAGCGTCTGAGCGAAGAACAGCAGGCAGCCCTGCGCGAAGCCGCGGCGGATGCCGTCGCCTGGCAGCGCGCTCAGGCCGCAGCCGAGGATACGGCAGCACGCGAGAAGCTGGTGGAGGCCGGTATGACCTTCACCCCTATCCCGGAAGACGTCCGTGGCGAATTGCGCAGCCTCACCGCGCCGGTGATCGAGGATCTGAAGTCCCGCATTGACCCGGCCATCATCGACGCCGTGCTTGAAGAAGTGAACGGCTGATGTCTGCCCAGGTACAGCAGGGGCCCGCACAGGCGGGCCCCCTTTTCGGCCGATGCAAGACGGCCGTCAGCCACATCGATGCCCTGTCCAAGGGCGCCGTCATCACCGCGATGGCCGTGATGACAGGGCTGGTGATCATCCAGGTGGTGTTCCGCTATGCCTTCTCCAGCGCCATCGACTGGTCTGAGGAAGTCGCCAGGCTGGCCTTTGTCTGGGCCATGTTCCTGGCCATTCCGCACGGCATCCGTCACGGCGTCCACGTCGGCATCGACGCGCTGGTGGTGCGTTTCTCAGAGCGTGCGCAGGAGGCGCTGTTCCGGCTGTCGGCGGTTCTGGGTGCGGTGCTGATGGTGGTGATCTTACGCGTCTGCGTTGATGTCACCCTCTACACCTGGCCGGAGATGATGCCGACCCTGCCGCTTACCAATGCCGTCTACTACATCGCGGTGCTGATTGCCGCGGTTCATTCAGTTCTGCATCTTCTTCTGCTGGCCTGGGGCGGCCGCGGCACCTGGTCCGGGGAGGCCACGCAATGACCCTCACCGTTATCCTCATCTTCTTCGGGCTGGCCCTTCTGGGCATGCCGTTGGCCTTTGCGCTCGGCTTTGCCTCGCTGGGCGGGCTCCTGGCGGGCGGCATCGAGTTGTCAGTGCTGCCGCAGCGCATGATGCACTCGGTCAATTCCTTCCCGCTGATGGCGATCCCGCTGTTCATGCTGGCGGGCGAGCTGATGGTGCGCGCCGGCATCATGCAGCGGCTGGTCGATTTCTCCAATTCCATCGTCGGCAAGCTGCATGGCGGCATGGCGCATGTGGCGATCGTGGCCGGCATGATGCTGGCGGCAGTTTCCGGCGCGGCCGTGGCCTCGGCCTCGGCGCTGGGGTCGACGCTGGTGCCCGCCCTGCGGCAGAACTACGACGACGGCTTCTCCAGCGCGGTTGTGGCCTCGGCTGCAAACCTCGGCGCCATCATCCCGCCGTCGAATGCGATGATCGTCTACGCGCTGATGGCAGGCTCCACCGTCTCGGTCGGCGGCCTGTTCATGGCGGGCATCGTGCCTGGTATCCTGCTGACCGTCGGCTTCATGGCGCTGGGGTCCTGGGTCAGCTGGCGCAAGGGCTATCAGCTGACCGGCGAAAGCTTCCGCATCGGCCATGCCCAGCGCGAGACCTGGCGGGCGCTGCCGGTGCTGCTGATGCCGATTGTCGTCGTGGGCGGCATCGTCGGCGGCGTCTTCACCGCCACCGAAGGCGCGGGCATCGCCGTGGCCTATGCGATGGTGATCGGCTTTTTCGTCACCCGCAAGCTGACCGTCGCCGACCTGCTGCCGTCGCTGTTCAACGCCGCGGTGGGCGCGGCCATGGTCGGGGCGCTGATCGCCTTTGCCGCCGGCGTCACCTTCCTGTTCACGATCGACATGGTGCCCGCAGCGCTGGCCGGGTTCCTGGAAAACGTGACCTCCAGCCCGATGATCTTCCTTCTGATCGTCATGGTGATCCTGATCGTCGTCGGCATGTTCATTGAATCCAACGCCGCCTACATCATGCTGGTGCCGCTGTTCGCTCCGGTTGCCCTCAGCTTCGGCATCGACCCGCTGCTGTTCGGCTTCCTCTTCGTGTTCAACCTGATCATCGGGATGATGACCCCGCCGGTCGGTGTGGTGCTGTTCGTGATGAGCGGCGTCACCCGGGTGCCGATGACCAAGCTGATCGCCAGCGTCTGGCCCTTCGTCGCACTGCAGTACGTGGTGCTGGCGCTTTGCCTGGCCTTCCCCGGCATCGTCACCTGGCTGCCGCGCACCCTCGGCTACTGATCCCATGAACAGTCAAGACACGCAAAAACACACAGACCGGCCCGGCCAAGGGCCAGCCAAGGACGAGCAAGGAAAACAGATGCGCATTCTGATGATCAACCCCAACACCTCGGAAGGGGTGACCGCGCGGCTCGAACAGGCGGCCCGCGCGGTGATGTCCCCGCAGACGGTGCTGGACAGTGTGACCGCGCCGGCAGGCGTGCCCTACATCTCGACCCGGACCGAGTCTCTGATCGGCGGCGTCTCGGTGCTGGAGATCCTTTCGGAGCGCCACCAGGACTATGATGCCGCCATCGTTGCTGCCTTTGGCGACCCGGGGCTGGGGGCGGCGCGCGAGCTGTTCGACCTGCCGGTGGTGGGGCTGGCCGAGGCGGGCATGCTCACCGCCTGCATGCTGGGCGGGCGCTTTGCCATCGTCACCTTTGCCGCCGCGCTGGAGCCCTGGTACCGCGAATGCGTCGCCTGGCACCGGCTGGAGGCGCGCTGCGCCGGGGTGCATACCCTCTCCGGCGCGTTCCGCTCGATCAATGACGTGCAGGAGGAAAAGGCCGGCCTGCTGGTCGAGCTGTGCAACCAGGTGGCAGCCAGCGGCGAAGCGGACACGATCGTGCTGGCTGGTGCCCCCTTGGCCGGGCTTGCCGCGCAGGTGCGCGACCAAGTACCAGTGCCGCTGGTGGACTGCGCCGAAGCGGCAATCGGCCAGGCCGAGACTCTGGCCCGGCTGCGTCCCGCCAAGGCGCAATCCGGCAGCTTCCGCCGCCCTGCCGCCAAGCCCTCCACCGGGCTAAGCCCGGCGCTGTCGGCCCGTATTGCCCATGACCCCGCTCACTGAGACGGCTGGAGTAGCCCGGCGCAGCCGCAGCGCAGTCAGCCGCGCGCCGCTGCACGAACAGGTGGCGGACCTGCTGCGCGGCCTGATCGTAACCGGCCGCCTGGTGCCGGGCGAGAAGCTGCGGATCACCGCGCTCGCCCGGCAGCTCGGGGTGTCGCTGACCCCGATGCGCGAGGCGCTCAAGATCCTCGCCGAGGAGCAGTTGATCGAGCTGACGCCGAACCGCCCGACCCGGGTGGCGGCGGTCACGGTGGCCGATACCCGCGCCCTGTTCGAAGTTATGGCGGGCATCGAATCCCAGGCTGCCGAGCTTGCCGCCCATCGTATGACCCCAGCGGATCTGGCCAGGCTGGAAGCGCTGCACACCGAAATGCTGCAATGCTTCTGCCAGCGCGACAACGAAGCCTACTTTGCGCTCAACAGCCAGCTGCACGACCTGATCGTGGAATGCGCCGGCAACCCGATCCTTGCCCATGTCCGGGCCAAGCTGTCGCTGCGGGCCCGGCGGGTGCGTTTTGTCGCGGTCAATGACGGCAGCCGCCGCGAGGCGGCACTGGCCGAGCACGAACGGGTGATGGCTGCCTTTCGCGCAGGCGACCCGGACGAGGCCCGCCGCGCCTGGCGCATCCACCTGCTGAACTCCGGCGCGGAGGTCTGCCGCATCCTCGCCGCCCGAGACCAATCCCCCGAATAGAAAAGGAACGCATCCGGCATGCCTGAATTCGACCTTACCATCCGCGGCGGCACCATCATCACCGCCGCCGACCGCTACGCCGCCGATATCGGTGTCCGCGGCGGCCGTATCGTGCAGATCGCCAGCCGCATCACCGGCGCTGCCGAAGAAATCGACGCCAGCGGCCTGCTGGTGATGCCGGGCGGCGTCGACGCCCATGTGCATCTGTCCCAGCCCACCAGCGACGGCACCGTCATGGCCGACGACTTTGCCAGCGGCACCCGTGCCGCGGCGGCCGGAGGCAACACCACGGTGCTGCCGTTTGCGCTGCAGGAAAAGGGCAAGTCGCTGCGCGCCTGCATACAGGACTACCATGCCAAGGCCGAGGGCAATTGCGTCATCGACGTCTCCTTCCACCTGATCGTCAGCGACCCCACCCCGCAGGTGCTGGGCCAGGAGCTGCCAGCGCTGGTGCGCGATGGCTATACCTCCTTTAAGGTGTTCATGACCTATGACGACCTCAAGCTCGACGACAGCGAGCTGCTGGAGGTGTTCGAGGTGGCACGCCGCGAGCGGGCGCTGGTGATGGTCCATGCCGAGGGCCACGATGCAATCAAGCACATGACCCGCAAGCTCGAAAAACAGGGTAAGACTGCCCCCTATTACCACGCCATCGCCCACTCCGAGATCGCCGAGCGCGAGGCCACCCACCGGGCGATCAGCCACGCCCAGCTGACCGATACGCCGATCATGATCGTGCATGTCTCCGGCCCCGACCCGATGGAGCAGATCCAGTGGGCCCGCCGCCGCGGCCTCAAGGTGCTGGCAGAGACTTGCCCGCAGTACATCGCCCTGACCAAGCAGGACCTGGCGGGGCTCAACATGGATTTCGAGGGCGCCAAATACGTCTGCTCGCCGCCGCCGCGCGACCGCAGCAGCCAGGAGGCGGTCTGGCAGGGGTTGCGCGACGGCACTTTCGACGTCTTTTCCTCCGATCACGCGCCGTTCCGCTTTGACGGGCCGGACAACACCGGCAAGGACAATCCCAACGCCCGCACTTCCTTCAAATGGGTGCCCAACGGCATTCCCGGCATCGAGACGCGGCTGCCGATCCTGTTCTCCGAAGGCGTCAGCAAGGGACGCATCACCGCCGAGCGCTTTGTCGCCCTGACCGCGACCAATCCGGCCCGCACTTACGGGCTCTATCCCCGCAAAGGTTCGATCATGGTCGGCGCGGATGCGGACATCGTGCTGTGGGATCCGCAAAAAACCGCTCCGATCCGCCAGCAGGACTTGCACCACGGCGCCGATTACACCCCCTACGAGGGGATGGAGATCACCGGCTGGCCGGTCCGCACCATCCTGCGCGGCCAGACGGTGGCGCTGGAGGGCACCGTCACCGGCGCCCCCGGCGATGGCGCCTACCTGACACGCGAGCCGTCCGAATTTGTCTGACCAGCCTGGCCATGCCTGAACAAACGGCTGCCGCAGGGCGGCCGTTCGTGATTCTGTCCAGCCCTGCGATCAAACCGTTCTTTTGGAAGCAATTCTCGCCTCCAGTTCAACGCCTTATGCGTTATTTGATTTTTTATCATTTTTCAGGCAACCTGCTGAAACACGAAAAAAATTCCAAACGGGGAGCCTTCAACATGTTCAAGCCAGGCAGGCATTTTCTGCAGATTCCCGGCCCTACCAATGTGCCCGACGATGTGCTGCGCGCAATGGACCAGCCCACCATGGACCACCGCAGCCCGGAATTCGGCGAGCTGGGCTTGCGGGCGCTCTCCGCCCTCAAGACCGTGTTCAAAACGGACAGTGACGTCATCATCTACCCGGCCTCGGGCACCGGCGCCTGGGAGGCGGCGCTGGCCAACACGCTATCTCCCGGCGACAAGGTGCTTATGTGCGAAACCGGCCAGTTCGCGTCGCTGTGGTTCAGGCTGGCGCAACGGCTGGGGCTGGAGCCGCAGGTGATCGAAACCGATTGGCGCACCGGCGCGGACGTGGCGGCCATTGCCGGGGCGCTGCAAGCCGACACGGGCCACACGATCAAGGCGGTCTGCGTGGTGCACAATGAAACCTCGACCGGCTGCACCTCCGACATCAAGGCGGTGCGGGCGGCGCTGGATTGTGCGGCGCACCCGGCCCTGCTGATGGTGGACGTGATCTCCTCGCTCGGCTCGATCGACTACCGGCATGACGAATGGGGCGTGGATGTCACGGTCGGCGGCTCGCAAAAGGGGCTGATGCTGCCGCCGGGCCTGTCCTTTAATGCAGTCAGCACCAAGGCCAAGGCGGCCGCGGCCAAGGGCTCGATGCGCCATTCATACTGGAGCTGGGAGGAAATGCTGAAGGCCAACAGCACTGGCTTTTTCCCCTATACGCCGGCCACCAACCTGCTTTACGGGCTGGCAGCCGCCGTAGACCGGCTGCATGCCGAGGGGCTGAACACCGTCTTTGCCCGCCACCAGCGCCATGCCGAGGCCACCCGCCGCGCGGTGCGCGCCTGGGGTCTGGAAGTGCTGTGCCGCACGCCCGAGCATTACTCTGGGGCGCTCACGGCTGTACTGATGCCTGACGGCCATTCCGCCGATGCCTTCCGCAAGGCCGTGCATCAGCAGCTCAACATGTCGCTTGGCAACGGGCTCGGGCGGTTGGCAGACCGGGTATTCCGGATCGGCCATCTTGGCGATTTCAACGACCTGATGCTGGCCGGCACGCTCAGCGGCGTGGAAATGGGGCTGAAATTGGCTGGGGTTCCGCACCGGTCAGGTGGTGTGCAGGCGGCGCTGGAATACCTAGCGGGAGCCGCTTCCGGAACGCGCGATGCGCAAGCTGCTTAGCACCGGCCGTCCATGCCCGCACGGCGGCTGTATTGCCCGGCCGCCGTGCCATTACCGCGGGGCAGGCGCGGTCCGGCGGTGCCCGGCTGCCCCTGGCCGGCTCTCAGGTCTGCGCTTCTTCGCGTTCCGCCTCCCAGACCTTCAGGATCCGGCAGGTCTCTTCCCCGGAGCTCAGCAGATGCCGCCGCCAGACCCTATGCGCCGCCTTGGCATCGCGCGCCCGCAGCGCCTGCATCAAATCGTCGTGGTCCTGCATCGCTTCGATGCGGTGCGGTCCGGAGGCCACGGAAATGAACCGCGCCCGCTCGGCCCGGCGGGCCAGCTGCGCGCGCATTTCCTTCAGGATATCGTTGCCGGCAAATTCAACAATCTTGTCGTGGATTTCCCGGTTCAGCTCGAAATACGGCTCCTTCTCGCCGCGTTCATGATGCCCGCGCATGGTTTCGTGCAGCTGTTCCAGACCGGCCAGCTGCTCATCGGTGATACGGGTGGCGGTCAGCTCCGCCGCGAGCGCCTCGATCCCCGCGATTACCTCGAACAGTTCCTTGGTGCCCTCGACCGTGATCGGCGCCACCCTGGCGCCGCGGTTTGGCATCAGCTCGACCAGCTGTTCGCCCGCCAGCACCTTGAGCGCCTCCCGCAAGGGCGTCAGCGACACCTGCAACTCTTCCGCCAGCTCGTTGAAGCGGATCTTCTCGCCGGTGGGCAAAATTCCCGAAACGATCATCTGGCGCAGCTGATTGACAACCTGCTCATGCAGGGACAGGCGGCTGATGGTCAGCTTGCCCTGGGCATTGTATCCTCTGCGCTTTTTCGGCGCCGGCTTTCCGTCCATACCGTGTCTTCCCTGTTCCGGCCCCGGCCGCACCGGGGCACGTTGATATTTACGCATCTGCGTCCTGCCGGGTCAATTAGGCTGTTTGTTCCAGCTTATCAACGCAGTGACCGCAATCTTATCACTAATCAAATCCCCACAGCAGCCGTCGCAAGACAGAAAGGCAGACATGACCGGACTTCTCACAGACAAGGCGGAGGCGCTGGCCAGCGCCTTGATCCGCAGCCGCGCAGGCGGCCCCAAGACCGGCCTGAGCGTAGAACACAGCGGGCCGCTCAGCGCCAGGCAGGCCTATCAGGTGCAAGAAGCGCTGGCCCGGCGCTTCGGGCCGGCCGGAGCCTTCAAGGTGGCGTGCAAACCGGGCCAGCCGGTGATCATGGCACCGATCTATGCGGCGGACATCCAGCCCTCCGGGCACAGCTTCCCCACGCCGCAGGGCGAACAGATCGGCATCGAGCTGGAAATCGGCTTCAAAATCCTCCGCCCGCTGCCGCAGCCCGGCACGGCTGATTACCGGCAGCGGCTGCGGGACTGCGTCTCGCTGGTACCGGTGATCGAGGTGGTGCTGACCCGGCTGGAGGATCCGGACGCCGCATCGCCGATGCTGCGGCTGGCGGACAATCAGCTGAACGGCGGGCTGGTGGTGGGGCCGGAAAGGGCGGACTGGCACGATCTGGACCTCACCCAAGCCACTGCCACGCTAGAGTTCGGCGATACCCGCGTGCTGGACGGCACGGTGCCGGTCCCCGGCGGCGACGCCTTTGAAAACTTCTGCAAGCTCGCAGAAATGGCCGGCAGCCATTGCGGCGGGCTGCAGCCGGGCCATGTGGCCATCACAGGCTCGTTGAACGGCCTGCCCTACATCAGCTCCGGAACTGCAGTGAAGGGATGGATCAAAGGGCTGGGCGAAGTGTCAGCTGCCTTCCCCTGACAAGTATGGCCGCTGCCGCAGGAGGATGCGGCAGCGGCCCTGCGCCCGGAATCAGCCGAGCGCATAGCGCGGCCAGTGCCAGCCGCTGCCTGCCTGTTCCATTTCCTCAGCCAGCGACAGCAGCAGATCTTCGCTGTGCAGATCGCCAACCAGCTGGATGCCAACCGGCAGCCCGGCGGCATCCAACTGTACCGGAACCGCCAGCCCCGGATGGCCGCTTGCATTGACCCAGCCGGTGTAGACCGCATGACCGCGCGGCCCTGCCGCCTGCCCGTCTATCAGCGGCGGATAGGCTTCGCCTGCAGGCCAGGGCTGCGCCGCAGCCGCAGGCGTCATGATCACATCCCATTCGCCAAACGCCTGCGACACGGCCGAGCGCAGCCTGCGCACCTCTTCCAGTGCCGCAAACAGATCGCGCGCCGGAATACCGCGGCCATTGGCGGCCATCTCCAGGTACTGCGGCGAGGCGCGCTCAGCCATGGCTGGAACCGTAGCGGCCAGATGCGCCAGCCCGATCTGTGCAAAACTGCCCCAGAACCGGTCGAGCGGCCCCAGATCAAACGGCAGCGGACCAGCCGTCACCTCATGCCCCAGCGAGGCCAGCAGGTCCGCCGCCCCGCGAGCCGACCGGCGGATCGCCGGATCGCAGGGATTGTCCCCGAACTGCTCGGAATACAGCACTTTCAGGCTGCGCTGGGCCGGAGCCGCAGGACGGCGCCCGCGCGAGGCCGGGTCCGCTGGGTCAGCACTGGCCAGCACCCCGAACATCAGCCGCAGGTCCCGCACCGAGCGCGCCAGCGGGCCAACCACCTCGAAATCCATCAGGATCTGCGGCAGCCCGCCGTGGCGCGGGATGGCACCGATGGTGGGTTTCAGTCCGAACAGCCCGGTGTGCCCGGCCGGCCGCCGGATCGAGCCGCCGCCGTCGGTTCCCAGCGCCGCGGCTGCCAGCCCCGACGCCACGGCGGCCACGGCACCGCCGGAGGACCCGCCGGGGGTCAGCTCCGGGTTCCACGGGTTCCGCGTGACCCCAAATTTCCGGCTGGCGGTATACCCTTCCACGGCAAATTCCGGGCAAGTGGTCTTGCCGGTCAGGATTGCCCCGGCCTCCCGCAGCCGCTGCACCGGCAGTTCATCGTGGCACTGCACCTCGCTGAACACCTCCCCGCCCCAGGCGGCGGGCAGCCCGCGCATCACCAGATTGTCCTTCAATGCAATAGGCACGCCCTCCAGCGGCGACCGTGCCCGGCCCCGCCGCAGCCTGGAAGCACTGTCTTCCGCCTGCGCCTCCAGGTCCGGAGCCAGCGCCGCATAGGCGTTGATCCCGGGGTTCAGCCGCGAGATTCTATCGCGCAGCTCTGTGACCACCTGTACCGGGCAGGCCTCCTCCCGTGCATAGGCATCACCCAAACCACCTGCGCCAAGGCGCCAGAAGTCATAAGCCATGGCTCAGTTCCCCATCATCGAATCGGGCAGCCACAGCACCAGATCCGGCACCGCGATCAGCAGCAGGGTGAACAGCACCATGATCAGCGCATAGGGGATCGCGCCCTGCACCACATCACGGAACGGACCGCCATCCTTTCGCACGCCCTGAACCACGTAGAGGTTCATGCCGACCGGCGGCGTAATCATACCCAGTTCACACATCAGCACGATGAAGATGCCGAACCAGATCGGGTCGATACCCGCGGCAGTCACAATCGGCAGCGCCACCGGGATCGTCAGCACCTGCATCGACAGCACATCCATGAACATGCCCAGGAACAGGTAGAAGACAATCAGCGCCATCAGCAGACCCGCAGGCGACAGCCCGAAGGAAGCCACCCATTCGGTCATCGTCTGGGCAATCCCGCCCAGCGCCAGCGTCACGTTCAGCATGAAGGCAGCGGTGATGATCAGCAGGATCATGCCGGTGGTCTTGGCGGTCTGGCGGAAGCAGTTGTCGAAGAACTCGACGCTCAGCTTGCCCTCGCGCCAGGCAAACCCCAGCGCCGCCACCACGCCGAGTGCCGCGGATTCAGTCGGCGTTGCGATGCCGAAATAGATCGATCCCATGACGATGGCGAAGATCACCGCCGGCGGCACCAGGTGCACCAGCGCAGCGATGCGTTCTGGCATCGGAACCTTCTGTTCCGACTGGCCTTCTGCACCGGGCAGGACCTTCGACTCCACTGCGATGTAGACCATGAACAGCAGCGTCAGGGCGATCCCGGGCACGATGCCCGCGATGAACAGCCGGCCAATCGATTCATTGGCGAGCGAGCCGTAGATCAGCAGGTTGACGCTGGGCGGGATCAGAATGCCCAGCGTGCCGCCCGCCGCCAGCGAACCAAGCGCCTGCCGGGCGCCGTAGCCGCGGCTTTTCAAGGCAGGCAGCGCGACCGTTCCGACGGTTGCTGCGGTGGCAACTGACGACCCCGAGGTGGCCGCAAACAGCGAGCAGCAGCCAATGTTGGTATGCAGCAGCCCGCCGGGCAGCCTGCCCAGCCACAGCGCAAGCGTCCCGTACATCCGGTCCGCAATGCCGCTGCGCAACAGCAGTTCACCCAGCAGGATGAACAGCGGCACCGCTGTCAGGATATTTTCATTCTGCACCCCCCAGATCACAGGCCCCATCGAGTTCAGCAGCGGCCAGCCATACAGCAGCACGCCGCCGATCACCCCCAGCACCACCATGATGACGGCAATGGGGAAGCTCATGAGGAGCAGGCCCATCATGCTGAAAAAGCCCACAAATACCGATCCGATTCCCATACTTCTTCCTTTCCCGGTTGGTGTTCCGCCGGTCTTGCACCGGCGGGGTGCCGTCAGCGGCGTTCGAGGTCGCTCATTTCTTCCTCGAGTTCCTCGATGGCGCCTTTGGGGTGAAATGCCTCAGACACCTGGCCAAGACGCCCGGTCGCCACCATTACCGTGGCCTTGCAGGCCAGCCAGATTGCGCAAACCGCAAACAGGCACAGCGCCCCGTACCAAGCGGCCTGCGGATAGATGAGCGGAGTGGCCCAGGGTGTCGGCGCAGTGCTGCCGTAGCTGAGCGTGTCGTCGATCACGATCCGTCCGACATAGAGGATGAACAGGCCGAAACCGGCGATCGAGACGACCGATATCCAGTCCATGATGGCCTGCAGGCGGGCCGGAAAGCGCGCGTGCAGCACGTCGATGCGGATATGGGCCCGGTCCACCAGCGCTACGGCAAAGGCGAGGCTGGAACCGACCGCCAGCACATATCCGCCCAGTTCATCCGCCCCTTCGAAGGAGAAGTTGAACAGTTTCCGGGACAGGGTTTCGACGGAGACGAAAATGGAAAGCGCGACCAGCGCAGCGCCGAACAACCGGCTGGCCAGCTGAGCAAGATAGTTCATTTGGGGAGGTCCTTTCGGAAGTCCTGGAAGGCAGCCGCGATGCCGCCTTCCAGTCCTGGATCAGTTGGTCAGGCCCAGAGCGGCCTTCCAATCGGCGGAGCAGCTGGCGTTTGTTGCGTCGCAGACTTCCGCCCAGGCCGGGAATGAAATCTCCGTCACTGCATTGCCGATGATCTCGCGGTCGCCTTCGCTGACCGGCACCAGTTTCAGGTCATAGGATTTGACCGTGTCGCAGGGGCTTTCGCCGACATTGCAGCGCACCGCATCGTCGAACAGCTCTTCCGAGTAGGCCCAGATCTCATCCACCAGCCCGTCAAACGCGGCTTCCAGCTTCTGCTGATCCTCTGGCGCCATCGCATTGTAGGTGTCCAGATTGATGCCGTAGCCGTTCAGCGCCAGCTGAAAGGCAACCGGCAGCATGTATCCGGTGACCTCAGGCCAGCCTGCCGAGTTGGCAGAACTGGGGCCGGTGATGGCGCAGTCCACCACGCCGCGGGCCAGCGACTGATGCACGTCCGGGAAACCGATTGGCACCGGGGTTCCGCCCACCGAGGCAACGAAATTGGCCAGGTTCTGATCATAGACCCGCACCTTCTTGCCCTTCAGATCGCTCAGCTGGCTGATTTCCGGCTTGCAGAACAGCACCTGCGGGCCGAACGGCCACACGCCAAGAAGCTTGGTGTTGAACTTGGCTTGCAGTTGCGCATCCACCGCATCCTCGAAGGCATCGACCGTCTTGCGGCCCGTCTCATAGTCCGGGTTCAGTCCGACCAGATCGAGCCCGAGAATGGTCGGCTCGTCACGCGAAATCTGCGACATCCGCAGCGACACGATGTCGAACAGCCCTGCTTTGAGGATCCGCAGCTGCTCTGTATCCTTGATGCCGGTCACATCCAGCGGCTTGTAGTCGGTATCGGCATCCAGCCCCGAGCGCTCCGCAAAATTCTCGAAGAACGGCTGTTCCACATTTTTCTGGATCAGACCGGTTGCCACCGGCTGCCCTAGAACCTTCAAATCATAGGTTCCTGCCATGGCTCCGCCGGCAGCAGCAGTCAGCACTGCTGCCGTTGCCCATTGTATGGTCGTCTTCATTTTTTTCTCCTTGCTGGGTTGCTGGGTTATCCGCCGGCCGCTTCTGCGGCGGCCGTTCTGGAACGTCTGGAGGGCAGGACCTATGCTCCGCCGTCGCGGAATAGGCGCCCCCATCCTTTGACCTGACGCGGGTCGGCCCCGGCCAGTTTCATGCAGTGCCAGATCGTGAAAGCAACGCTGTCGAGAACCGGAATGCCCAGTTCCTCTTCCAGCGCCGGCGCGATCCGCGTGCCGTTGAAATTCGTGCATTGGATGGCGATCGCGTCGGGTTTGCCCTCCGCCACCTCGCGCACCATGTCCGCGATCTGGGCCTCGCCGTATTCGGCAAAGGAATAGTTGCCGGGATCCTCCAGCCGCCGGTCGCCGGTGCAGCTGTAGCCTTCGGCCGCGAAATTCTTCAAAATCGGTTCCTGAATTTCCGTCAGATAGGGCGTCACCAGCCCGTAGCTCTGCACATCCAGCGCCTCGAAGGCGGCGAACAGCGCCAGCGTCGAGGTTGTCGAGGGCACACCGCAGCGGGCCTCGATCTGGCGCACCAGTTCCTCGTCATTGTCCCGTCCCAGCCAGCTGCCCGAGGTGCCGCCCCAGGCGATCACATCCATCCGCGCATCCGCCAGCAGCTCAGCCGCCGCCAGCTGAGGGCCGAACTTGAACTGTCCCAACGCATCGCCGCTCATGGAGATTTCCGTGACCCGGAACCGCCCGAAATGCACGGAGACATGATCCAGCCCCGCCAGAACCGCCGCCGATTGCGGCTCCATGATCGTATTAGAGGACGGGGTCAGCAGACCCAGCTTCAACCGTGGTGCCATAAACTCGCCTTTCATGCCCATTGGATGACAACCAGAGTACCGGCGCCCGATAAAATTTCAAATTATTTATTATATTTCTCTCATACTATTGTTTTTCATATTATTTACGACAAACAAATCCACCCAAGCCCCTCTCTTCCTGTTGAAAACAGTGAAACGCCCAAGACAGATTCGCCCGGCTTGTGGCAAGCAAAGGCCCGCATCCCTTGCAATGAGAGGTGAGCGGTAACCTTGACCGGCACTGCTGCTTTACAGCGCGGCCGCCCAGGTTTTGGCGGACCCCGTGCCATTCGGGTCCCTGACTTATCTTTCGGGCACCCGCCGCCGCATTGCCTGGTAATGCGAATGGGACCGCACCAGCCGCCGCTCCGGCGCTGGTGAATTCCGCAGGGTTCACAACAACCCGCAGGAAGCGGCGGCCGAGGCCATAGCCCCGGGCGGTCAAGCCGGAGCATCGACGGCAATGCGCCTCCATCTGACCACGATCGAGACCGCTCTGAAGCGTGACGCGCGCCAGGACGGCACCGCACCGGCAGGCCACCGCGGCTTGCAGCGGAACCACCCGTCACTTACGGTCTGTCCTGCCAAATCTGCGTGAACCAGGACATGAAAGCACCTTCTCCAACCACACCGCTGTCTGCCAAAGCCCTGCAGCTGCTGGGCGGCTGGGTGGCTGTGCTGATCGTTGCGGCCGGGTTTTCAGCCCTGCTGGAGCACCAGAAGCTGCTGGCCGAGCTGCAGACCGAAGCCCACAGCCTCCACCGCCTCGCTTCGCAACGCGCAGATCAGCACGACGCCCATCTGACGTCACTTTCTGCTTTGGCCGTTGCCGGAGAGGACGTGCGGCGCGACCTGTTCCTGGATGTCGGCGCCAGCATTCTGCGGTTCTACCCGCGGATCGGAGCCATTGATCTGGTGCCGCTAGGCGGCGACGGCTACCTGACCAGCCGCACCGGCCTGCCAGAGGAAACCATCGCGCTGATCCGCCGGTCCGCGAGGGCGTCAAACGGGCAGCTGGTACTGGCCTCCGCACCCGGCACGCCAACAGGCTACATCCTCGTGAAGCGGAGCCCGAACACCGAGAACGCGCGCTTCGGTCTGGCGCTGCAGATCGACGCGCAGGCGCTGCTGGCCTCCGACAGCGGTTTCTGGTCACGCCCGTCGGTATCACAAACCCTGCATCTGCCCGACGGAACCGCCTTGATAAGCGGCGGCCCTGCCGAAGGCGTGCAGTTCGAAAAGTCCCTCGGCAGTGCCTCCCAACCGCTGGTCTTTGCCGCTGGAATATCGCCCGGCCTGGCTGACCTGCTGCCGCCGGGTCGGCTGCTGGCCGCGGCGGGGCTCGCCACCGTTTTTTATCTGCTCTCCGTTCTCGGCCTGCGCCAACTGTTCCGGGCGCGGCAAGCGGAATCCCAGGCCAGGCTGAGCGCCCAGGACGCCCGCCTCGCCCATGCATCGCGTGTCAATGCCTTGGGCGAGATGGCCAGCGGCATGGCGCATGAGCTGACCCAGCCGCTGACCGCGATCCTTAGCCAGGCCCAGGCCGGGCGGCACCTGGCAGCACGCGGCGCTTCCGGTCAGACCGGCCCGGTGTTTGATGGTATTGTCAGCCAGGCGAAGCGCGCCTCAGCCATTCTCGAGCGGCTGCGCAACTGGACCCGGCCGCGCACCGGCCCTGCCGGTCCGGTGCCGGTGCAGGCGGCGGTCCGCGGCGTCGAACTGCTGCTGCGCCCGGAGGCCGAGCGCGCAAGCGTCCGCTTGGCCGCCGATCCGGGGCCGCCCGAATTGATGGTTCGGGCCGATCCCGTCGAGCTGGAACAAGTCGTTTTCAACCTGGTTCGCAACGCAATCGAGGCAGCAGCGCAGGGCGATGCGAAGCAGGTATCGGTCATTGCGCGGCGCAGCGGAAGCGAGGTTGTGATCGAAGTCGCGGACAGCGGGCCGGGCGTGCATGCGGAAATCCAACCGCGCCTGTTCGAACCCTTCGTGACCGGCAAACCGGGCGGCACCGGCCTCGGGCTAGCGCTGTGCCAGCGGCTGGCCGAACGTATGGGCGGTGATCTGTCGCTGGCCGCGGATGCGCCGCAAACCCTGTTCCGCTTGCGCCTGCCGGATGCACAGAGCTTGACGGCGGAGGCGGCGGAATGAGCAACCCGGTCTATCTGGTCGATGACGATGACGCGGTTCGCGATGCACTGTCCTTGCTGCTGCGGACCGTCGGCATCGAAGTCCGCGGTTTTGCCGCGCCGGAGGCGTTTCTCAGCGCCCTCGGCACGCTGCCGCCGGGCTGCCTGATCCTCGACATCCGGATGCCTGTGGTCTCCGGCCTCAAGCTTCAGGAACAGCTGCGCGCAAACGGCGTGGACTGGCCCGCAGTGGTGATCAGCGGCCACGGCGATATCGAGGCCTGCCGCCGCGCCTTCCGCAGCGGTGCCATCGACTTCCTCAGCAAGCCGGTGGACGAGCACGACCTGATCGATGCCATCCAGCGGGGGCAGGCGGAACTGGAGCGCCGCCGCCAGCAGGCCTCTGAAACCGACGAGGCCCGGCGCCTGCTAGCGCGGCTCACGGGGCGCGAAACCGAGGTGCTTGAAATGATCGCCAAGGGGCTGACCACGCGGCAGATTGCCGGGGTTCTGGATCTGTCCCCCCGCACCGTCGACAGCCACCGCGCCGCCATCGGAACCAAGGCCGGAACCACATCCGCGGCCGAGCTGACCCGGCTTTGGCTGGAGGGGAACGGCACTCCGTAGAACTACCGAGACAGATGTAAAGCCTACCAATTCCCGCATATCGGCCGCGCCGCTAGGGTTCCTCCATCAGAATTGAAGGAGGACCGGAATGATCCGCAAACTGACCCTCGCCGCCGCTGTGCTGGCCCCCGTTTCCGTTGCCGCGCAGGACCTGCCCACTGCCCCTTATCTGCCGCTGGACATGGCGCAGACCGCCGCGCAGACCGCGGTAGACGCCTGCGCAGCCGAAGGCCACAATGTCAGTGTCGCCATCGTTGCCCGCAGCGGCGTGACCAAGGTGATCCTGCGCGCCGACAACGCAGGCCCGCACACCGTCGGCAGCAGCACCGGCAAGGCCTTCACCTCGGCCAGCATGGGCCGCGATACCGCCGGCCTGGCCGGATTCATCGGAAGCAATCCGCAGAATGACGGGCTTCGCGATATGGACAGCCGGCTGGTGATCCAGGCCGGCGGCCTGCCGATCCGCATTGGCGGCGCGCTGGTGGGCGGCATCGGCGCCGGCGGCGCACCCTCGGGCGACATTGACGCGGCCTGCGCCCGCGCCGGCCTGGATGCCATTGGCGCCGAGTGAACCGTTTTTTAAAGGACTGCGGCCGCCTCGCGTGGGGGCGGCCGCCTCTCAAGGAGGATCCTGCCAATGCTGCGCATATTCCTGAGCCTGTTCCTGCTGGCCGCAGCCGCCGCGGCGCAGGCGCAGACCCCGCCTTCCTCCGCCGACCTGGCGGGTTACGAGGGCCTTCACCTTGCCGCACATGAAGGGGACGCCACCGCCATCCGCCGCATTGCCGCCGCAGGGGCTGATCTCAATGCCCGCGACCGTGCCGGCCGGACCCCGGCACATGTTGCCGCCTTCGCCTCCAATGATGCGGCCCTGCGAGCCCTGGCTGAGGCCGGAGCTGACATGAATGCACTGGAGAGCCGGGCCTATGATGTGCTCACCATCGCCGCAGTTGCGGATGATCCCGAAATGGTCTCGCTGGCGCTGGAGCTGGGCAATGACCCCGGCTTGATCACCAGCATCTATGATGGCACCGCCCTGATCGCTGCAGCCCATTTGGGCCACCATCAGGTGGTCCGCCGCCTGATTGCCGGCGGCGCGCCGCTGGATCACGTCAACAACCTGGGCTGGACCGCGCTGATGGAGGCGGTGGTGCTGGGTGACGGCGGGCCGGATCATGTTGCAACCGTACAAGCGCTGATCGAGGCCGGAGCCGATACCGGGATCGCTGACTTCGACGGCGTCACCCCGCTCCAGCACGCCAAAGCCCGCGGCTTTGCGGAGATTGCCAAAATCATCGGTGCCAGCAGGCAATAGCTTTGCGGCAAAGGCTGGAACAGGCCTGTTTCAGAGGCAGCTCTACAGCCTCGTTTCACTCGCCTTGCTTATCAGCCGGTTTGCCCCTGTGATGGCACAACGGGTGATCATGCCGCGTCTCACCTACACACTGCCGGCCCGATGGCGCGGATCGGAAGAGGCCGCGGCAGGCTCGTGCCCCATGACTTCCGGGTAACGTACCGGGTTAAATCGAACGGCAAGAACGGCCGCGGCTGCAACCCAGAATAAGTGCATGGTCCAGCCCAAAGTGAAACTGCCGGTCGCGCGATGTATTTCGGCCAGGACAAAGGGCGGTATAGCTGCCATCAGAAAGCCACCCCCCTGCATCAGCGCCGCAAGGGAGCCGGCTTGCGCAGAATCCGGCAGATGGTCAAGCGCAACCACGAGGCACAACGCGAAACTCCCGGCGAGCCCCGCGCCGCATAGCGCGACCCAGAGCGCTGAAAACGCCAAAGGCGCGAAAGCCAAGCCAGAATAACCAACGGCCTGCAGCACAATCGTTATCCACAGCCAAGGGCGGCGGTCAGGGGAGTTCCGGGCAAGCAGAGGCAAGACAACGGCACCGCACCCTTGGCTGAGCGCCATGACCGAAACAAGCGTCCCGCTGCCGGCACTGGTCCAGCCCAATTCCTGGTAGTAAGGCGCGAGCCAGGCAATCAAAGACGCATACCCTCCGTTTATGAGCCCGAATACTCCCATCAGCAGCCAGGTCCGCGGAAGCTGCAGCAGCCGGATGACGGCTTCGCGGCGGGGCCGTGCACTCCGGGTTTCGGCGAGGATCAAGGTCGTGGCAGCCGCGGCCAGAAACACTGGAAGCGAAAGCCAGGCCAGCGATGCCCGCCAGGTCAACCCGCCGCCAGTCAGATAAGGCATCAGCTGCGCCCCCAGAGCGCCGCCGGTCATGATCATCGCGGAATAGAGGCCGGTCATGACCGCAACCTGCGCTGGGAATTTCTCCTTGATCAAACCCGGCATGACTGCCTGGGCGAAAGCTGCACCCGATCCGCACAACACCGCCGTCAGGAGCAGCACGGTACCGTTCACCGCAGCAAGCCGCAGCAGTGACCCGAGAAGGAGCAGGGTAAGTGCAATCAGCAGGCTCCGGCGTGTACCGAGACTGGCTTGAAACCCTGGTGCGGCAACAGCGCCAAGGCCCATCAGGAGCATTGGCAGCAGCGTCAGCAGAGACAGCCCGCCATATCCAAGGCCAGTGTCCGACGCGATCAGCGGCAATACCGGCCCTGGTGCCGCAAGAAAGGGGCGGAGATTGAGTGCGATCAGCACAATCACGACTACCAGTGCAGCCCGCCGGGGCGCAGACGCATTCACAAGGGGGATCTCCCCTCCGGTTTCCGGACATTACGCCACAAGCTTCCGGGTTCATTCCGCAAAGCTTCAAGCCCGGCCCCGTCTACTGCCGCCCGTGCGGCCTCGGTTGCCTCGTTCATGACGGCCTGCGGATCCAGCGTTTGAGACACACGTCCGCGCATGACAATCCGCCCGTCGGCAATAACCGTGTCCGCATCCGCTGCATTCGCGAAATGGGTTATGGCGTGCAGCGGCATGTCCGGCGGCGTCAGATGCGGCTTGCGCATATCCACCAGCACGATGTCGGCCTTCTTTCCTGCTTCCAGCGAGCCGAGATCCTGTTCCAGCCCCAACGCGCGGGCTGCATCGATGGTTGCCATTTCCAGCACCTTGCCCGGCGGCAGAACCGACGGATCCCGGAAGTGGCGGCGGTGGTAATGCATGGCCTGCGCCATGTGGCGGAACATGTCATAGCCCCGGTCCGGCGCCGACGCATCCGAGCCAAGCGCCACCCGGATCTCCCGCGCGATCAGCTCGGGTGCGGGGCAGCGGCCCAGAATGGACATTATGGAGCTGGGATTGTGGGCTACTGCGGCACCGGTTTCCTCCAGCGCCGCGATATCCGCCCCAGTAAGGTCCACACAATGCGCCAGCAGGGCGAAGGGGCCAAGCAGGCCAAGATCACGGGCATAGGCGATGGTCCCGTTGCGGTGCCCGTCCTGCGTCAACAGAACACCGTGCTTTTCCCGCAGCGCAGCCACAGCAGCTGCCATACGGCGCACCTCCGCCTCTCCGGCAGCTTTGCCGCCGCCTGGCCCGTAAACCGGCATCACCAGGCAGATGCCGGTTCCGGTCTCCAAGATGCTGTCATGCCTGGCCATCAGATCCGCGCTCACCGCCAGCTGGTGCTTGAAATCCACGCTAACCTTGGTGCCGCTGCTGTCGCGGTAGCCGCGCGGGAATGGCGGGCGCCCCGGCCCCACAGCCAGCATCGTGCGTAGCCCGCTTTCACGCACCGCGGCGCAATAGGCATCGCCAAAAGCCGGATCATCGCTGCGGTAGATATCCGCCCCGCCGCCCAGCAGGGTGACGCAGGTGGTGACACCGGCCATCAGCCGTTCAAGCAGCGTCAGCCGCGCTTCGGCAGACCAGAAGGCAACATTGGTCCCGCCCGCATACAGCGCCTCGCACGCCTTGAACCAGGCTTCGGAGTCCCCTGCCCCAAGCCCCCGGACAAGCCCATGCCCGGCATGGGAGTGGCAGTCGATCAGCCCCGGGATTGCGGTCATGCCGGTGGCGTCGATCACTTCGGCGGCCTCATCGGCCAGCGGTGCCAGGTCAGCGTCGCGTCCGATGGCGGTGATCCGGCTGCCCTCAATAGCGATTGCCGAGTCCTCGACAACCAGGCGGTCCGCATCAACGGTCAGGGCGGTGGCGTGCCGGATCAGGATGCTGGTCATGCAGGCGCCATCCGCAGCGGATAGGCCGGGGTAAAGATCTCTTCGACCGGCGGATGGCCAAAGGTCCGGTCAGGGTATTGCGCCACCAGCCCGTCGAAACGGCGCTGCGCACCCGCACGCAGCGCGTCGTGGTCGGCGCCGGGAATGACGCCGTCCTGCATCACGATGCGGCCGTCGATCACAACCGTGCGCACATCGCGGCCGGAGCCGTTCAGGAGAACTGTCTGGATCGGGTCAATGACCTGCCCGACGGCCGGATCATCCAGGCCAATGACGGTGATGTCGGCCCGCGCACCGGGAGCGAGGCGGCCCAGGTCGCTGCGTCCCAGCGCCTGCGCTCCGCCCAGCGTCGCGGCATCATACATGTCGGCGGCACTGACGGCTTGCGGGTTGCTGTCTGCCATCCGGGCTGTGATCAGCCCCAGTTGCATGTTCAGGATCATGTCCGGGGGATGGGTGTCCGTCCCCATGCCGATGGTCAGACCCGCATCACGGTACCGCGCAAAGGATTTCAGCACCGCCCCCCCGCGCGCCATCACCAGCGGGCAATGCGCCAGCGCGGCGCCGCCGTCGGCCAGGATGTCCAGATCCGGCGCGCCATATTCAATCCCGTTGACGCCCGACAGGAAGGTCAGGTGCGGCAGGATCGCCCGCTGCGACAGGAAGCCGAGGTCGCGCAGCCATTCCGGCGGGCTCTTGCCATGCATCCGCACGACACTTTCGTACTCAAAGGCGGACTGGCAGCAATGCAGCCGCACCGGCACGTCCAGATTCCGCACCGCCTGCGCAGTCCGCGACAGCAGTGCTTCCGTGCAGGTCTCTATCCGGTCGGGGGCCAGCATGGTCCGGATCAGCCCGTCGGCCCGGCCTTCAAAGCGCTCGCAGAACCGCACAGCTTCGGCGAGGCCCGCAAGGCCCCGCTCCTCGTCAAAATGGAACCCGATGCCGCCGTCTTCGGCGACATAGGTGTTGCCGCTGCGGTAGGCGGGTCCGAGGTAAACCCGCAGGCCAAGCGCCTCCGCCGCCTCCGCCGCGCCGGCGAATTCGTCCCAGGTCTCGCCCCATTCGCGGTAAAACAGCGAGGCAATGGGCAGCGCGGTGGTGATGCCGTTGCGGATCAGCCGGGTAAAGGCATAGTGCTTCTGCCAGCGCAGATCCTCCGGCGGGTACATCTCGCGCGGGCCTTTTTCCATATAGCTTTGCGGCCAGACGCGGCCCTTCTTCCAGGCCGGCTGGTTGTCCAGGCCCAGAACGGTGGTGTCGAGGTCCGACAGCGCATCGAGGTCGATGAACCCCGGCCCGATCAGGGCGCACCCGCAATCGATGCGCCGCGCCACTTCCCCTTGGAACCCATGGCCGGCAAACAGGATCGCGCCGTCTTCGAACACGACTTCGCCGCGCGGCAGCAGCACATGGTGCCCGTTTTCATGGCCGACCACCCAGTCGGCGGTCATCAGGATGCGGCCCTGCTCCCTGCCCGCTGCCATTACGGAGCCTCCCGCAGGCTGCGGCCGTCGCGGGCGACGATGCGGCCCGCCTTCAGCACCAGCTTGCGCGGAGGGTGCGAAACCACCGCATGGGCGACGGTTTCGGCCTCGACCAGAACCAGATCAGCCTGGCAGCCGATTTCGAGCCCGTAATCCTCAAGCCCCATGACCCTTGCGCCGCCCCAGGAGCAGCACCACAGGGCATGTTCGACATCGCTGTCAGCGCGCAGGTTGTTGCGCTGGCCCAGCAGCATGGCACGTTCCAGCATGTCCGCATTTCCATAAGGCCCCCAGGTGTCCCGGATCCCGTCGGACCCGGCACAAAGCGTCACGCCCGCCGCCCGCAGGTCCTCTGCCAGCGGCACCGGGCGGAAGGGTGTGGCAACTGTCGCGATATGGATCTGCGCCTCGGCCAGCTGCGCCACCAGCGCCCGGGCGCGGTCGCGGTCGGGCATGCCCAGGCAGAAGGCATGGCTCACTGTCACCCGCCCCTGCATCCCCAGCGCGCGGGTCCGCTCGATGATCATCTCCATGCTGAACGCCCCCAGCTCACCGGGCTCGTGCAGGTGGATGTCGATGGGTTTTCCATGCTTTCCGGCCAGGGCAAAAACCGCGTCAAGCTGCCCCTTGGGGTCGGCATCCATGCCGCAAGGGTCAAGGCCCCCGACCACATCCGCGGGCCCGCGCAGCGCCGCATCCATCAACTCCAGCGTGCCGGGGCGCGTCATCAGCCCGGACTGCGGGAAGGCGACGATCTCGATATCCACCAGCCTGGCCAGTTCGCTGCGGGTGCGCGCAACGCCTTCGATGCCGGCAAGGCCCGTTTCGGTATCCACATCCACATGGCTGCGGATCGCGGTGGAACCATGGCCAACCGACAGCAGCGCCTGGCGCATCGACTGGCGGTGCGGATCGATGTTCCACTCCTGCCGCAGCCGGCGTTCGGTGGTGATCTTGTCGCGCAGGCTGGGACCCGCCTGATGCGGGCGCCAGCCCATGCCCCACAGGGACTTGTCCAGATGGGTATGGGCCTCCACCAGTCCGGGCAGCAGGATCGCCCCGCCGCAAGCCTCCTCCGGCACGCCGGGCCGGGCCGGCAGATCCGGACCGATCTGCGCTATGCGCCCGCCCTCGATCAGCATGTCAGCCGGTTCCGCGCCAAAAGGGCGCAGGTTTCTCAGGAGTATATCGTCAGTCATGCGTGCGTCAGCTCCCTGTTGCGGCAGTCAGTGAGTCGGTTGCGGTCAGCTCAAACTGCCGGTCCGAAACGATGTAGTTGTCGGCATGCAGCCGCGCGACCGGCTGATAGGCTTCAGGCCGGACATAGCGCCCTGCCGCATCAAGGCAGGTGTCGCGCACATGCATCTGCACCACCTCGCCCAGCACGATAGCACGGCGCGGATAGTCGATGATCTGCGACACCCGGCACTCCATCGAAGCCGGCGACTCGGCCACCCTTTCCGGCCCGATCTTGAGAGAGGGCGCATGGCTGAGCCCGGTCAGTGCGACCTCGTCCACATCATCGGGAAAACTGATACCGCAATCCACCATCTGCTGGGCGATGGCCATGTCGCAAAGGTTGACGACGAACTCGTGCGACCTGCGGATATTGCGCATTGTCTCCTTCTCGGTGCCGTCGGGACGGGCCTGGATTCCCAGGATCACGATGGGCGGATCCTGCGAGAACACGTTGAAGAAGCTCATCGGTGCCGCATTCGGAGTGCCGTTTTCGCTTCTGGTGGTCACCAGCGCGATGGGCCGGGGCGCCACGAAACTGCACAGCAGCCGGTAGCGGTCCTTCGGCGGCAGCGCTTCGAAATCGAACTCCATCAGGCAACTCCCTTCTGCGGCTCCAGCCGGGCGACCGTGCCCGAGGTATCGCTTGCGGCGCTGCCTTCACCGGGCCGGGGGCCAGCGGCCTGCTCCCCGGTGACCGCATGGCAGGCGACGACGGTGCCGCCGCTGCGGGCAACAAGCGCAGGCGATTGCTCGCGGCAGCGCGCGGTGGCAATCGGGCAGCGCGGGTTGAAGGAACAGCCCGGCGGCGGGGTGATCGGATTGGGCACTTCGCCGATTGCAGGCGCCCGGTCGCGCCGCCCCAGGCTGATATCGGGAACGGTGTCCATCAGCAGCTGCGTATAGGGATGTTCCGGCGCGGCAAAGATCCGCTCTGCCGGGCCCGCCTCCACCAGGCGCCCCAGATACATCACGCCAACGTAATCCGACATGAAATCCACCACGGCGAGATCGTGGCTGATGAACAGATATGTCAGGCCAAGCTCATTCTGCAGATCCTTCATCAGATTGAGAACTTGGGACTGCACCGACACGTCAAGCGCCGAGGTCGGCTCGTCGCAGACCAGGAACTCCGGCCGCGAGGAAATCGCCCGCGCGATCGAGATCCGCTGGCGCTGGCCGCCGGAGAACTCATGCGGGAATTTCTCGCCGTCGCGGGCCGAAAGGCCAACCATTTCCAGCAGCCGCCCGACCTCAGCCCGCTCCTCCTCGCGGCTTTCGGTTATACCGAAACTGCGCAGCGGTTCGGCAATGATGTCCCGCACCCGCCAGCGCGGATTGAGGCTCGCATAGGGGTCCTGAAAGATCATCTGAATCCGCCTGCGGAAGTCTCCACGGTCGGCGGCGGCCAGCTTGGTCAGGTCGGTGCCGTCGAAAGTGATGCTGCCAGAAGTGGCGCCATGCAGACCCACCACCAGCTTGGCGACCGTGGACTTGCCGCAGCCTGACTCGCCCACGAGCGAAAAGGTTTTGCCGCGCGGAATGTCGATACTGAGCGCGTCGACGGCACGGAGCGTGCGGCGTCCTTTGCGTTCAATCAGCCGGTTGAGCAGCGGCGGCGACAGGTCAAAGGTCTTGGACAGGCCCTTAAGCGAGACCAGCGGCTGGGTGTCGGTGGCGGTGCTCATGCCAGTTCCTCCTGGTAGAGATGACAGGCGACATGGCCGCCCTCGACCGGCAGTGCCGCCGGCTTGGTCCGTTTGCATTCCCCGAAGGCCCGCGGGCAGCGCGGGTGGAAGGCGCAACCCGAAGGCAAGTCGGTCAGACGCGGCATGGCACCGTCGATCTGGGTCAGCCGATGGGCGTTCGAGCCGACGCGCGGAATGGATTGCATCAGCCCTTTGGTGTAGGGGTGGCGCGGGTCGCGGACGACCGTCTCCACCGGCCCGATCTCGACGACGCGGCCGGAATACATCACCGCCACGCGGTCCGCGGTCTCGGCGATCACCCCCATGTCATGGGTCACCAGGATCACTGCCGCACCGCGTTCGCGGCACATGCGTTTCAACAGATCGAGAACCTGCGCCTGGATCGAGACGTCGAGCGCTGTGGTCGGCTCGTCAGCGATCACCAGAGACGGCTCGGCGCAGAGCGCCAGGGCGATCACCACCCGCTGCCGCATGCCCCCGGAAAACTGGTGCGGATACTGGTCGATCCGCGCCTCGGGGGCGGGGATGCCGACTTCGGCGAGGCACTCGATGGCACGTTTGCGCGCCGCGTCCTTGCCCATGGGAAGATGGGTGCGGATGGTCTGCACCAGCTGCTGGCCCACTGTCATCAGCGGGTTGAGGCTGGTCAGCGGGTCCTGGAAGACCGCGCCAATCCGGCGTCCGCGCAGCCGCCGCATCTCCTCGGAGGAGAGGTTGTCGATGCGCTTGCCCTCAAACAGGATCTCGCCGCGGTCGATGCGGCCGGGCCGTTCCAGAAGGCCGGTGATTGCGGTGCCGGTCAGTGACTTGCCGGCGCCCGACTCGCCTACCATGCCGAGGATTTCACCGGGGGCGAGGTCGAAGGTGATACCGTCGACCGCGCGCAGCGGGCCATGCCGGGTGTCAAAGCAGATCGACAGGCCGCGCACACTCAGAAGCGGCGATTTGGGGAAGGTCGTGGTATTCATCGTCATTCCTTTCAGCGCAGCTTCGGGTTCAGTGCGTCGCGCAGCCAGTCACCCAGCAGGTTGACCGCCAGCACCAGCGCCACCAGCGTCAGCGAGGGGAAGATCACCACCCACCAGACACCCGAGAAGAGGTACTCGTTGCCGACCCGGATCAGGGTGCCGAGCGAGGGGTTGGTGGGCGGCATGCCGACGCCGAGGAAGGACAGCGTCGCCTCGATCAGGATCGCCATCGCGAGGTTGATCGTCGCGATCACCAGCACCGGCCCCATCACGTTGGGCAGGATGTGGCTGAACAGGATGGCAAAGGGTTTGCGGCCCACCAATTGCGCGGCATAGACATATTCGCGGCTCCGCTCCACCATGGTGGACGAGCGCACGGTGCGGGCGTACTGCACCCAGGTGGTGACGGTGATGGCAAAGACCAGCACGATCAGCGCCGCGCTGTCATGCATCTCCCGCGGCAGCGCGCCGCGCACGATGCCGCTGACCAGCAGCGCCACGAGGATGGTGGGAAAGCTCAGCATAACGTCGGCGATGCGCATGAAGAACGCATCCACCGCGCCGCCGAAATAGCCGCTGACAAGGCCGACCACGATGCCGATCGCCATTGCAAGCGCCACGCTCACGAACCCCACGGCCAGCGAGATCCGCGACCCGTACAGGATGGCCGACAGGACATCGCGCCCCTGGTTGTCGGTGCCAAGCAGGAACCGCGGATCGCCGCCTTCCGCCCAGACCGGCGGCAGCTCGCTGTCCCAGAGGCTCAGCGTCGAGACATCAAACGGATCGTGCGGTGCGATCCACGGCGCCAGCAGCGCTGCAACCAGGATGAACACTGTGACAGCAGAGGCCAGGACCGTGACATATGAGGTTCGGAAGCGATAGAAGAGATCGCTTTTCAGGAACGCCGAGAGGCGGGATCGGGGGGATACTTCAAGAGCCATTGCGTGTCTCCTCACGCCCGCACCGAAAGGCGCGGATCAATTGCGAAGTAGAGAAGATCGACGATCATGTTGATCGCCACGAAGACCAGCGCGACCATCACCAGGTAGGCGGACATCACCGGAATGTCGCCAAAGCTGACAGCCTGGATGAACAGCAGGCCCATGCCCGGCCACTGGAAGACAGTCTCGGTAATGATCGCAAAGGCAATCATCGCCCCCAGCTGCAAGCCGACGATGGTGATCACCGGCATCAGGGTATTGCCAAGCGCGTGACCGAAGTTCACCGCCCGGTTGGTCAGGCCGCGGGCGCGGGCGAACCGCACGAAGTCCGAGCGCAGCACTTCCATCATCTCGGCCCGGACCAGCCGCATGATCAGCGTGACCTGGAACAGGCCCAGCATCACCGCCGGCAGGATCAGGGACTTCAGCCCGCTGACGGTCAGGAAACCGGTGCGCCACCATCCGATCTGCACCGTCTCGCCGCGTCCGAAGGACGGCAGCCAGTTCAGCCAGACCGAGAACACAAGGATCAGCAGGATGCCGGTCACGAAGGTTGGCACCGATATGCCGATCAGTGATATGACGTTGAGCATGTTGCTCAGCACCCCCTTGGGATGCAGCGCGGCATATATGCCCATTGGCACCCCGAGCAGCAGCGCAAAGACGGCGGCGGCCAGCACCAGCTCCAGGGTTGCCGGCAGGCGTTCGGCGATCATTTCGGCGACCGCGCGCTTGTTCCGGTAGGAAATGCCGAATTCACCCTGCACAGCACCCGTGACGAAGCGCGTGAATTGTACCGTGACCGGCTGGTCGAGACCAAGTTGCTCGCGCAGCTCCTGCCGGTCCTCGGCCGAGGCGTTTTCGGGCAGCATGCTGTTCACCGGATCCCCGATGAAACGGAACATGGAAAAGGCGATCAGGGCGACAGCGAGCATCACGATGACCGATTGGATCAGCCGCTTCAGAATGAAAGCGATCATTGGAGGGTCCTCCATTAGTCGGCTGTGGGCTGTGGTAAAAAGGCGGGCCTGCAAGCCGCAGCGTGCAAGCCCGCCAGGCGGGGAGGATCAGTTGATCTTCGCGTACCAAAGCCGGGGTTTGTTGTCGGCGGTGATCGGCAGATCGACGCCATCGCGCACCGCCCAGGCCAGTGGCTGCTGGTGCAGCGGGATGATCGCCACGTCATCGCGGGCAATCCTCAGCGCCTCGCTCATCATAGCGGTGCGCTTTGCAGGGTCGAGCTCGACCGCCACCTTGGAGGTCAGGGCGTCGATTTCCGGGTTGGAATAGCGGCCCGGGTTCCAGGCGCCCATCCGGTCGCTCGGCGTGTGCAGCAGCGATGACAGCACGCTGTAGCTGTCAAGCATCGGCAGCGTCGCCCAGCCCATCATGTAGATGTCCGACGACCCTGCCAGCAGCTTCTCGAAGTGCTTGGACTTGGTCTGTGCCGTCAATTTGGCCTTGACGCCGATCCGCGACCACATGGCGGTGATCGCCTGGCAGATTTCCTCGTCATTGACATAGCGGTCATTGGGGCAATCCAGGCCGACCTCGAAGCCGTCGCCGTACCCGGCCTCCGCAAGCAATGCCTTTGCCGCGGACAGGTCAGCCGGCTTCAGGACGTCCAGCGCCTCGTCGTAGCCCGGCACCGGCGGCGCCACCAGCAGCGCTGCGTTGCGGGACATGTCGCGCATGATCTTCTTGCGGATCAGTTCCATGTCGATCGCGCGCCACAGGGCTTCGCGCACGCGGTGGTCCTGCAGCGGGTTGCTGTCCGTCAGGTTGGAATTGTGCAGTTTGTCCTTCTGGTTCATGCCCAGCATGATGGTGCGCAGCGCAGGGGCAATGATGACGGAAGCGCCATCAGAGCGGTCGATGCGCTCGATATCCTGCAGCGGCGCGGGCGTGATGAAGTCCAGTTCCCCCGACAGCAGCGCGGCAATGCGCGTCGCGTCAGAGCTGATCGGGCTGAATTCGATGCGGGTCAGGTTGTGCTGAGGCTCATCCCACCAGCCCTCATGAACGGTCAGAACGGTGCGGGCATCGGGCTGGCGGCTTTCCAGCTTGAACGGCCCGGTGCCGTTGGAATTGGCTACGGCAAAGTTTTCCCGGCCGCTGCGCATGTCAGCCGGCATCAGGGCGTCATGCTCCGCCATCCACTCCTGATCCAGGATGAGCATGTTGGTCAGGTAATTCAGAACAATGGGGTCGGGCCCCGCCAGCACCACGTCCACGGTATAGTCGTCAACCTTCTCGACGGCTTCCATGCCGGGGATGTTGCTTTTTACAGGCGAGCTGTCATGCGCCGCGCGTTCCAGCGAAGCGACGACGTCATCAGCCGTGAAGGCATTGCCGTTATGGAAAGTCACCCCTTCACGCAACGTGAAACGGATACGGGTTGGCTCGATGAACTCCCAGGACGTTGCAAGCGCCGGCTCGACCTCGAGATCCTGATTGTAGCGCACCAGGCCCTCGTAGACGTGGTTGAGGAAGCCGATCGTGTTGCTTTCGGTCATCGAGTGCGGATCCATCGCCGCGATATCGGTCGAGTCCGCCATCCGCAGCGTATTGGCGCCCGCGGCCCCGGCCAGGCCAGCCGCCAATGCGCCAGCAGCGAGTCCAGCTTTGAGTCGGGATGTGAAGGTCATTTCTATCTCCGTGTTGTGGATGGGAATGCCTGCTTCTTCCGGCAGTGCTAACAATCATCGTATACAATGTTCGTATACGTTCAACCTTTTTATTTTCGGACAAAAAAGGTATACGTTTTCAATGGCTGATGCGATAACTGGGCAGATACCCGTGTCCCGGTGCACGGCTCCCGCTTAGAAAGGACAGGCCATGAAAGCTCGAATCGGGACGGAAACGGACAGTGGCGGCGCCGATTCGGGCAGCCCCACCCGCGTTGACAGCAACCTGATCTACTCGCGCATCTTCGACGCCATCGTCGATCACAAGCTGATACCGGGGACACATCTGAAGGAAGATGAGCTCTGCGACCTGTTCGGCGTTGGCCGGACCCGTGTGCGCTCGGCGCTGTCACGGCTCGCCGCGGACCATGTCATCGAGCTGGTTGCAAACCGCGGCGCCTTTGTCGCCCGCCCATCGATCGAGGAAGCCCGCGAAGTCTTCCGCGCCCGGCGTGTCATCGAAGGGCATCTGATCCGCCGCGCTGCCGAACGGCGCGATCCGCCGATGCGGCACGCGCTCACCGAACACTTGCATGGCGAACATGCAGCCAGAGAAGCGGGAGACACGGCCCAGGTAATCCGCCGCTGCAGCCGCTATCACCAGTTGCTGGCTGATCAGGCAGACAGCCCTATCATGGCCGGTTTCGTCCGCGAACTGATTGCCCGCTCATCGCTGATTGTGGCGATCTACGAAAAATCGAAGCCGGACAACTGCGAAATTGATGAGCACCGCCTGCTGTCTGACTACGTCCTGGGCGGCCACGCCGATGAGGCCGCCGAGCTGATGGAACGGCATTTGCAGGGAATTGAAGACCGCTTGGACCTGAACCGCAAGGGCGAACCCGAAAGCGATCTGCGCCAAAGCCTCGGGTTTGGCTGAGCACCACGACCGGCTAAAAAGCCAACTGCCCGGAAACGCTCGGAAATGCTGGTTGCGGCGCTATCAGGGTTGCCCGGCTGCTCCAAAGTGATTTCCGGCAGCCGCCGATCCGGAGGCCGCGCCCTTTGGGAAGCCGGTGCCGGGAAGAGGCTCTTGGGGCACTGGCTGCCGGACCATTGCCACGTTCTGCCAGGCATGACGAAAACCGCGCCATGGAAGCGGAACGGCGGTTTCAGCTGTTCCCAAAGCCCCGGGCGCCGTTCCGGCCCGGCTCCGGAGATGCAGTTTTCAAAGCGCCCTGAGCAGACTACCGGCTTCACACACCGCTTTCGGCGCTCTGGATGCCGGAGCTGTCCGGCAGCACTCACAAAGAAGGGATGGCAGCCTCATCGAGAGAGAGCTGATCACTTTTTTCCAAAGTGAGCCCTGCAAAGTCCCAGAGCTTCGGATCAAGCAGATGCGAGGGGCGCGCGTTCATCAACGCCCGGAACATAACTTGCCGGCGGCCGGGGCTGTTCTTCTCCCAGCCGTCAAGAATTTGCTTCACCTGCTGGCGCTGAAGCCCGTCTTGGCTGCCACACAGGTCACAGGGAATGATCGGATAGTTCATTGCCTGAGCAAACCGTTCGCAATCCTGTTCGGCAACATGAGCGAGCGGACGGTACACGAAGAGATCGCCTTCCTCATTCACCAGCTTCGGCGGCATGGTCGCAAGCCGCCCCCCGTGAAAGAGGTTCATCAGAAAAGTTTCCAGTATGTCATCGCGGTGATGGCCAAGCACAACCGCTGTGCAGCCCTCTTCCCGCGCGATGCGATAGAGATTGCCGCGGCGCAAACGGGAACACAGGGAGCAGTAGGTGCGTCCTTGCGGGACTTTGTCCATGACGACGGAATAGGTATCCTGATACTCGATACGGTGCGGCACACCCATTTTCTCGAGAAACTCCGGCAGAACCGTTGCCGGAAAGCCAGGCTGCCCTTGGTCGAGGTTGCAGGCCAGCAGCTCCACCGGAAGCAAGCCGCGCCACTGCAGCTCGTGCAGAACGGCCAGCAGTGTGTAGCTGTCTTTGCCGCCGGAAAGGCAGACCAGCCATTTTGCGCCCCGTTCGATCATGCCGTATTGCTCAACCGCCTCGCGCGTCTGGCGCACGATGCGCTTGCGCAGCTTGCGGAATTCCGTGGAGCCGGGCGCTCCGGCAAAGAGCGGGTGGATGTCGTCAAGGTCAACTGTCATGGGAGAGGGCATAGAGCATATCCCGCCAGGCGAAAAGAGGTCAGGATTGCCAATCGGCAACGAACTTCAGCCTGTCCCAATCTCAGTATTTGACCCGTCAAGACTTCCTGGCGAGCCCCTAAATCGTTCAGCGGGAAGGCCATTGGCCTGTTGATCTGCGCTGCTCCCCCGCCCTTGGACCGCCGGACGCTGGATTTTCCGGCCCAGCCACGATGACGGGCTGCAGCGCCAGCAGGTGAAACAGGTCCTGAACCAGCGGGAATCAAACCCGCCCGGCCGGCGCCAGATGATGTTCCGGGCGCTGATGAATGCGCGCCCGCCGCATATTCTGGCCCCGAAACTGTCTGATTTCACCGGTCTCGGGCCGAAGAATCCGGAAGCTGAGCCGGAAAATTCCGGAAATCACAAGCTGCGTTAACTCCCGGGTTAGATCAGCGCCCTAGTCTCATGCCGGAACGACTGACTGCAGACGAAGGGTCTGAGAATGACAAACACGGGTTCAGGCCTCCTGGCACGGCTACGGCAAAACCTT
The DNA here is from genome assembly GCF_049056525.1 of Leisingera coralii. Taxonomy (NCBI): domain Bacteria; kingdom Pseudomonadati; phylum Pseudomonadota; class Alphaproteobacteria; order Rhodobacterales; family Roseobacteraceae; genus Leisingera; species Leisingera coralii. The sequence goes on from NZ_JBHUPT010000062.1 coordinate 39,055, forward strand.
GCCCCCGCTCTTTTCGGGCCGCCCGTGCTCGCTTTCCTGCCTGCGCTGACGCTGGCCACCTACTGGCTCGGCGGCGAGCCGGCGCTGCTGTCGGTGGCGCTTGGCCTGCCGGTGCTGATCGCCGCCGCTGGCGGTTTCAGCAAGCTGGGCGGCCGGGGCCAGCCGCGCGACAGCATCACCGGCATGCTGCTGCGCAACGGGTTCGAGCAGGAGACGGCCCGGATCTACGAGGATTGCGCCGTGTCCGATCTGCGCTCCGCCGTCTTCATCGTGGAACTCGACGACTACAAGGAGCTTGCGGACCGGCACGGCCAGGAAGCCGGCGACCGGATCATGCAGCATTGCGGCGCGCAGATCGCCTCGGCCCTGCGCCAGAACGATACCGTGGCCCGGATCGGCGACAGCCGTTTTGCCGTGTGCCTGGCCCCAACCCTGCAGCTGGACCTGGAACTGTGCATTCAGCTGGCGGGCCGGATGCAATCCGCCACGGAAGAGCCGGTGCCGCTGGACGGCACCACGGTCTACATGACCGCCTCCATCGGCTTCTGCCAGCGCAACCGGGCACCGGGAAAAACCAGCGCCGAGTGGACCGCTGCCGCCACCGCCGCCCTGGCCGAGGCGCAAAGCAACGGCCCCGGCGGGGTCCGCGCCTATTCGGCGGACATGGCAGGCCGCGGCAAGTCCCGCTCCAGCCTGCGCGAGGAAGCCGCAAGGGCACTGGAGACCGGCCAGATCCAAGCCTGGTTCCAGCCGCAGATCTGCACCGACACCGGCCGCGTTTCGGGATTCGAGGCGCTGGCACGCTGGTCGCATCCGGTGCAGGGGCTGATCCCGCCCTCCGCCTTCCTGCCCGCGCTGGAGGAGGCCGGGCTGATGGACCGGCTCAGCCAGCTGATGCTTTACAACGCCCTGGTGGCGGTCAAGGCCTGGGACGCGGCCGGCGTGCTTGTGCCCAGCGTCGGGGTGAATTTCGCCACTCAGGAGCTGCGCAACCCCGGGCTGGCCGGGCGCGTCAAATGCGAGCTGGAGCGGTTTGAGCTGCCCGCCGAGCGGCTCTGTGTCGAGATCCTGGAAACCGTGATGACCGATCAGCCCGACGATGTGGTGACCCGCAACATCTTCGCCCTCAGCGAACTGGGCTGCCACATCGACCTCGATGACTTCGGCACCGGCCATGCCTCCATCGCCGCGGTGCGCCGTTTCAATATCTCCCGCATCAAGATCGACCGCTCCTTTGTGATGAAGGCGGATCAGGACCCGGAACAGCAGAAACTGATCTCGGCGATCCTCACCATGGCGGAGCGGCTGGATCTGGACACCCTGGCCGAAGGGGTGGAAACCGCGGGCGAGCACGCGCTGCTGGCGCAGCTGGGCTGCGGCCATGTGCAGGGCTTCGGCATCGGCCGCCCGATGCCGTTCGACCAGACGCTGGACTGGATTACCGCCCATGAGGCCAAGCTGCAGGATACCCCCGTCATCGGCCGCCGGACCCCCTGACCCGCTGCATTCCTTGCAATTTATGCCGCGCCGGGACGCTCTGCCGCCCCGGCGCGGCCTGATTCTGCTTGACCTTTGCGGCCCACCTCTGTTGAACCCCTCCTGTCCTTCCCTATACGAGGTGGCAGTCCCCAATGGACGATCAGAACAAAAATCTTATTCTCGCAACCGTACTCAGCTTTCTGGTGATCCTCGGGTGGTACACGTTCTTCCCGCCCCCGGAGCCCGAGCAGGCACCTGAAACCGCGATCAGCGAAACCGCCCCCGCAGGCGACACCGCGCTGGCCCCCAGCGCCTCGGCAGAGGCCGTGGCCGGCAGTGCCGCGGAACAGGCCGAAGCGCCCCAGGCCGCGCGTCTGGCCATCGACACGCCGCGGGTGACCGGCAGCATCTCGCTGCAGGGCGGCCGGATCGACGATCTGTCGCTGAAGGACTACCGCGAGACGCTGGACGAGAATTCCCCGATCGTCAAACTGCTGAAGCCGGTGGGCGAACAGCAGGCCTATTACGCGCTCTACGGCTGGGCCCCGGGCGCGGGCCTGTCGCTGGATGAGGTGCCGGGCGCCAACACCATCTGGAGCGCCGGGGCAGATGCCACCCTGACCCCGGACAGCCCTGTCACCCTGACCTGGGACAACGGCAAGGGCCTGACCTTCAGCCGCACCATCTCGGTCGACGAGGATTACATGTTCTCGGTCACCCAGTCGGTTGCCAATGCCTCCGGCGGCACCGTGTCGCTGGCGCCCTACGGCACCCTGGCCCGCCACGGCCAGCCCGAGGGCCTGAAGAACTTCTTCATCCTGCACGAGGGCCTGGTCGGCATGTCCGACGGCGAGCTGGCCGAGATCGACTATGACGACATGGCCGACTTCGAGGCCGATCCGCGCGACGGCTCCAGGGCCGAGGTCCGCCAGGTCGCTGAGAACGGCTGGATCGGCTTCACCGACCACTACTGGATGTCGACCCTGATCCCCGAGCCGGGCCAGGCCTTCCGCTCGATCGCGAAATTCGACGAGCGCCGCGAGATCTACCAGACCGACATCGTGCTGCCGACCGTGACCGTCGCCGACGGCCAGTCCTCGGAAGTGACCACCCAGCTGTTCGCCGGCGCCAAGGAATGGGACGCCATCCGCGGCTACCAGTCGGAAGGCATCGACGGCTTCCTGGACGTGATCGACTGGGGCTGGTTCTTCTTCCTGACCAAGCCGATGTTCTGGCTGCTGCACAATCTGAACGTCCTGATCGGCAACATGGGCTGGGCGATCATCGGCCTGACCGTGGTGATCAAGGTCCTGGTGTTCCCGCTGGCCTATAAATCCTACGCTTCGATGGCGAAGATGAAAGAGCTTCAGCCGGAGATGGAGAAGCTCAAGGAGCGCGCCGGCGACGACCGCCAGAAGATGCAGAAGGAGATGATGGAGCTTTACAAGCGGGAGAAGGTGAACCCCGCCGCGGGCTGCCTGCCGATCCTGATCCAGATCCCGATCTTCTTCTCGCTCTACAAGGTGATCTTCGTCACCCTGGAACTGCGCCACGCACCGTTCTTCGGCCCGTTCCAGGACCTCAGCGCGCCGGACCCGACCTCGATCATGAACCTGTTCGGCCTGCTGCCCTTTGCGGCCCCGGCCCCGGAAAGCATCCTGGCGCTGGTCTTCATCGGCATCCTGCCGATCCTGCTGGGCGTCTCGATGTGGCTGCAGCAGAAACTGAACCCGGCGCCCACCGACCCGACCCAGCAGATGATCTTTGCCTGGATGCCCTGGGTGTTCATGTTCATGCTCGGCGGCTTCGCCTCCGGCCTGGTGGTCTACTGGATCGCCAACAACACGATCACCTTCACCCAGCAGTATCTGATCATGCGCAGCCACGGTTATAAGCCGGACGTGTTCGGCAACATCAAATCGAGCTTCAGGAAGAAGCCGAAGGCTGAGAAGGAATGACCTTCGAGGTCACAGATATCTGGCGCCACCCGCTCAAATCGCACGGGCGGGAGGCACTAGAGGCAGTAACCGTGAGCGCCGGGCAGACCATGCCCGGCGACCGCGTTTGGGCGGTTGCGCATGAGGCGTCCAAGGCGGACGGCTCCGAATGGGCGCCGTGCCAGAACTTCACCCGCGGCTCCAAGGCCCCGCAGCTGATGGCCATCGGCGCTCGGCTGGACGACGCCAGCGGCCAGCTGACCCTGACACACCCGGACCGGCCCGATCTGACCTTTGATCCGGAGAACCCGGAGGATCTGCCGCGCTTTCTGGACTGGGAAAAGCCGCTGCTGCCCGCGAACCGGGCCGGCTCCTCCCGCATCGTCCGGGTGCCGGGCCGCGGCCTGACCGATACCGATTTTCCCTCGATCAGCCTGTGCAACTGGGCCTCCCACCGCGCGGTGGAACAGGCCATCGGCCATGAACTGTCGCCGCTGCGCTGGCGCGGCAACATCTGGTTCGATCTGGGTGAGGCCTGGGCCGAACACGGCTGGCTGGGCCGCGAGGTGCAGATCGGCGGGGCTGTGTTTGCCGTCCGCGAGCGCGTGGTGCGCTGCCTGGCAACCACCGCCAACCCGGAAACCGGCGAGCGCGACGCCGACACGCTGAAAACCCTGAAAGACAACTGGGGCCATCAGGATTTCTCGGTCTATGCCGAGGTGGTCCGCGGCGGCCCTGTCCGCATCGGTGATGCGGTGAAAGTACTGTGATGCAGATGCAATTCCCCTTGGCCGAAGAGCCAGACGAGTTTTCCCTGGAAAAAGGCCGCAAGCTGTTTGCGGGCCAGACCGAGTTCCTGAAGGGCGTGGTGGCGATGAACGGACTGCCCGGCGCCGACCGGATGGAGGTCTGCTTTGCCGGCCGCTCCAATGTCGGCAAGTCGAGCCTGATCAACGCGCTCACCGGCACCAAGGGCATCGCGCGCGCCTCCAACACGCCGGGCCGCACCCAGGAGATCAACTTCTTCACCCAAGGCCCGGAGCTCTATCTGGTCGACCTGCCCGGCTATGGCTATGCCAATGCGCCGCTGGCGGTGGTGGAGAAATGGCAGCGGTTGCTGAAGCAGTACCTGTCCGGCCGCCAGAACCTGCGCCGCGCCTTTGTGCTGATCGACAGCCGCCACGGCGTCAAGAAGGTGGACGAGGACATCATGAAGCTCTTGGACAGCTCCGCGGTGACCTTCCAATGCGTGATGACCAAGGCCGACAAGGTCAAGGAGAAGGACCGCGCCAAGGTGCTGGAGCAGGTCCGCGGCGCACTGGCGAAACACCCGGCGGCCTATCCGGAGATCGTGCTGACCTCGTCTGAGAAGGGCGACGGCATCGCGACACTTCGCTCGATCATCGCCAGCCTCTGATCCATGCTTGCCCGCCTCGCTTCCTGCCTGGTTGTGATCGCCCTGGCCGTGGCCGGGCTGATCCCGTCCGGCTGGATGCCGGGCACCGGGCAGGACGGCAAGGTGCTGCTGGTGATCTGTACCGGCCACGGCCCGGTGGAAACTTGGGTCGACCTGGATGGCGAAGGCGGCCACGCCCCAACCGAACAGATGGAAGACCGCAGCTGCCCCTTTGCCGCCCTTGGCGCGGTGGCGCTGCTGCCGGACAGCCTGATCGGCCTGAACCTGGATGCGCCTCTAAGCGGCCGCTGGTCGCGCGAGGCCTTCACCCACCACAGCGCCGGCTTCCACTGGCGCTACGACGCCCGCGGCCCGCCCGCGCTCTCCTGATTTTCTGAACACCCAATGATTTCCGCCGGCACATTCGTGCCCGGCCCTGTTCCGATATGGAGAGACTCAATGGCGACCAGCCAACCGCATTCCGCGGGCCAATCGCGTCCGCTGTCCCAAAAATTCTACGCCGCCGTTTGGCGCTGGCACTTCTACGCCGGCCTGTTTGTGATCCCCTTCCTGATCATGCTGGCCGTCACTGGCCTGATGATGATGTTCATCACCCAGTTCGACGGCCGCGACGGCGAGAAGATCACCGTCAGCCAAGGCGCCGCCGAGCTGAGTATCCCCGCGCAGGAGGCCGCCGTTCTGGCCGCCCAGCCCGGCACCATCGCCGAATGGATCGGCCCCAAGGCCCCTGATCTGGCCGCAGTGTTCCGGGTGAAAACCGACGCGGGCCAGCGCCTGGTCGCCCTGAACCAGTACAGCGGCGAGGTGATCGAGGTCTGGGACCGCCGCGCAGGCTGGTATGACCTGGCCGACAACATCCATTCGACCCTCCTGATCGGCGACACCGGAGACCGGCTGATCGAGATCGCGGCGGGCCTAGGCATCGTGCTGGTGCTGACCGGCCTCTACCTGTGGTGGCCGCGCGGCAATGCCGCCAGCGCATTCATCCCCAACTTCCGCGCCAAGGGTCGGGCGCTGTGGAAGAACCTGCACGCCGTGACCGGTTTCTGGATGTCGGCGCTCTTGGTCATCTTTCTGATCTCCGGCCTGTCCTGGACCGGCATCTGGGGCGGCCAGATGATGCAGGCCTGGAGCACTTTCCCGGCGGCGAAATGGGACAACGTGCCCCTGTCCGACGACATTCACGCCAGTATGAACCATGGGCATACAAACGACGTACCTTGGGCGCTGGAGCAGACCCCGATGCCCGCCTCCGGCTCTGACACAGGCATCACCGGCATCGCCGAAGGCGCGCCCGTGGATGGGGCCAGCCTGATCGCCCTGGGCCGTGCCTTGGGGATGGAGGGCCGCTTCCGCCTCGCCTACCCCGGCGGCGAAACGGGCGTCTGGACCCTCAACCGCGACAGCATGAGCGGCGACGGCGACAGCCCCTTCATCGACCGCACCGTGCATGTGGACCAGTACAGCGGCAAGATCTTGGCGGATGTGAAATACGAGGACTACTCATGGGCCGGTAAGGCGATGGCCGTCAGCATCCCCTTCCACATGGGCCTGATGGGCACCTGGAGCTTCCTCCTGAACGTGGTGTTCTGCCTCGCGGTGATCTTTGTCTGCGTCTCAGGTCTTGTGCTGTGGGTCAAGCGCCGCCCCGCCGGAGCCGCCCGCCTGGCCGCCCCGCCGGAACCGGCAGAGATGCCGTTCTGGAAAGGAGCCGCGCTGATCGCGGTGCTGGTGTCGCTGGCCTTCCCGCTGACCGGGCTGGCGCTCTTGGCCGTGCTGGCCTTTGACGTGCTGCTGCTGGGCAACCTGCCGGTGCTGAAACGCGCGGTGAGCTGACGGCGCTAAGGCCCAACTTCTGAAAAGGGCAACGCCCGTCCGCCGGGTGGGCGTCCCAAGCTTTCGTGTGGCAGTTTATTCCTCAAACCACATCCTCGGCAGCGTATGCTCTACCCGTAGCAAAACGCCCGCCCGAGGGGGCGGACGGGCGTTGCCCGGCGCGCTTCGCGCTTGTTCCGGGCTTTAAACGTGCTGCGCGCCGTTCACCTCGATCTCGGTGCCGGAGATATAGGAACTCTCTTGCGAGCACAGGAAGTAGATCGCCGCCGCCACTTCCTCCGGCTGGCCCAGCCGCTGCATCGGCAGCTTCTCGACGATCTTCTCGGTGCCGGGCGACAGGATCGAGGTTTCCACTTCGCCCGGCGCAATGGCATTCACCCGCACCCCCATCGGCCCGAAGTCATGCGCCATCTCCCGCGTCAGCGCCGCCAGCGCCGCCTTGGAGGTGGCATAGGCGGCCCCGGCAAAGGGGTGCACCCGGCTGCCCGCGATCGAGGTCACATTGACCACCGACCCCTTGGCCGCCGCCAGCTCTTCCTTGAGGCCGCGGGCCAGCACCACCGAGGCAAAGAAGTTCACGTGAAACACCTTGCCCCAATCCGCCAGATCGGTGGTCAGCGTGCTGAGCCGCTCGCCCCCCGGCCCCTTGGGCGAAATGCCGGCATTGTTGACCAGCGCGTCCAGCTTTCCGTCCAGCCGCTCCTGGATCACGCCAACGGCGTTGATCGTGTCGGCCGGATCCGACAGGTCCAGCTGCACGTGATCCTCGCGGCCGCCGCCCCAGGGGCACTCCTCCGGGAAGGGCTGGCGCGAACAGGTGATCACCCGCCAGCCCTCGGCATTAAAGCGGCGCACGGTGGCGTGGCCGATGCCGCGGCTGGCGCCGGTCAGCAGCAAAGTCTTCTGGCGCATGGCGCACTCCTCATGAGAGAATCTGGCCTGAGCCTACCAGCCGCGCCGCCATCCGCAACGGGGGTGCGCCAAACGCAACCCTTGGCAGCGGCGCCGGAACCCCGTAACACATTCAGGCCAAGGGATGATGCAGCAATGAAGAAACAAGACATGAATCGCGATTGGATTGCCACCGCCGAAACCCTCTCCAGCGCGCTGCCGTATTTCCAGCGCTTTGCCGGGGCGATTGTCGTAATCAAGCTGGGCGGCCACGCCATGGGCAGCGACGAGGGCATGGAAACCTTCGCCCGCGACATCGTGCTGATGCGCCAGGTCGGGGTGAACCCGGTGATCGTGCATGGCGGCGGGCCGATGATCAACGCGATGCTGGAGAAGCTGCAGATCAAATCCGATTTCGTGAACGGCAAGCGCGTCACCGATGCCGCCACCATGGAAGTGGTGGAGATGGTGCTGTCCGGCGTCGTCAACAAGCGCATCGTGCAGGCGATCAACCGCCAGGGCGGCCGCGCCGTCGGGCTGTCGGGCAAGGACGCCAACCTGATCACCTGCGACCAGGCCGACCCGGACCTGGGCTTTGTCGGCGCACCCGCCGAGATGGACCCCAAGGTGCTCTATGGCCTGTTTGAAAAGAACATGATCCCGGTGATCGCCCCGATCGGCGGCGGCCGCAACGGCGAGACCTTCAATATCAACGGCGACACCGCCGCCGGCGCCATCGCCAAGGCGCTGACCGCCGACCGGCTGCTGCTGCTGACCGATGTCGCCGGGGTCAAGAACGCCGATGGCGACGTGGTGACCGAGCTGAAGGCGGCGGATGTCGAGGAGATGACCGCCAGCGGCGTGATCGCGGGCGGCATGATCCCCAAGACCGAAACCGCGCTGGATGCGGTGCGGAATGGCGTGCGCGCCTGCACCATCGTTGACGGCCGGGTGCCGAATGCGGTGCTGCTGGAGCTTTACACCGACCACGGCGCGGGCTCGATGATCCGCGCCTGAGGCGGCTTTTGCAGGGGGAATGCGGGGCGCTGCCCCTCTTGGCCCCCTGGGCCAATTCACCCCGGGGTATTTTGGGCCAGAAAGAAGCGGCAGCCTGCCGGCAGGCTTGCTTTTTGGCGATATATGCGCATCGCTGCATGTATGGAGAATGAGAGCCTGATCCGCCTAGGGGTCTTCCTGGGCCTGTTTGCGCTGTTTGCGGCGGCAGAAGCCTGGGCGCCGCGGCGCGGCCGGAGCCTGCCGCGGCAGCGGCGCTGGCTGACCAACCTGTCGATATCCGTTCTCAACACGCTGACCCTGCGGGCGCTGGCGCTCGGTCTGCCGCTGCTGGCGGTCGGGGCGGCGCTGGATGCGGCAGAGCACGGCTGGGGGCTGCTGAACGCGGTGCGCTGGCCTGCCTGGGCAGAGCTGCTGCTGGCGGTGCTGGTGCTGGACTTCGCGATCTGGCTGCAGCATCTGATCACCCACAAGGTGCCGCTCCTGTGGCGGCTGCACCGGGTGCATCATGCCGACCGCGACATGGACGTGACCACCGCGGTGCGGTTTCACCCGGTCGAGATTGCCCTGTCGATGCTGCTGAAGATCGGGCTGGTCTATCTGCTGGGGCCCTCTGCCCTGGCGGTGGTGCTGTTTGAAATCCTGCTGAACGGCACTGCATTGTTCAACCACGCCAACCTGGCGCTGCCGCGCAGAGTGGACGGTCTGCTGCGGCGGCTGCTGGTGACGCCGGACATGCACCGGGTGCATCACTCGATCCATCGCCACGAGCATGACAGCAATTACGGCTTTGCCCTGTCGGTCTGGGACCGGATCTTTGGCACCTATACGGCGCAGCCCGGTAAGGGGCACGACGGCATGACCGTGGGGCTGAAATGGCAGGACGGGCGGCCTGCGCGGCTGGGCTGGAGCCTGCTGCTGCCGTTCCGCCGCCGCTGAACGGCGCGGCAGTAAGACGCCGGCAGGCGATTGCGGGACGTTTTTGCCCTCCGGCAACGGGCCCCGCGCTGCTAGGCTCGCCCCGAGCCACCAGACCGGACGCCGCATATGACCCTGACCGACCTGCCAGATTCCCCTGCCCGTAAGTCCCAGCTGTATGCAAGGATCGAAGCCCGGGCCGCGCAGGCCGGGCTGATGGTCCTTGGCGCGCTGCACCCGCGGCGCCAGCCCGTCAAGGCGCTGGAGGGCGGCACCCTGGTCCTGCTGGGCACGGCGAAGGGGTTCTGGCCGCGCTTCACCGCCAGCCCGGAGCACGGCGATGGCGCGCCGGACCCGGTGGACCGCTGGTCGCAGCGGGTGATCGGCGCCCTGGCAGCCGGGCTGGGCGGCTGCGCCCATTACCCCTTTGGCGGGCCGCCCTATACCCCCTTCATCAACTGGGCGCTGGCCTCGGGGCGGTTTTTCACATCGCCGTCACAGATGATGGTGCATGATCAGGCCGGCATGATGATTTCCTTGCGGGGGGGCCTTCACTTCAAACAGGAATTTGACATCCCCCCTCCTCCTTTGGCAGAGTCACCGTGCCATAGCTGCCGCTCCCGTCCCTGCCTGACCGCCTGCCCGGCCGCTGCGCTGGCGGATGGGGGTCCCTACGATCTGGCGGCCTGCCACGGCTATCTAGATACCAGCGCAGGCGCCGGCTGCATGACCGGCGGCTGCCTCGCCCGCCGGGCCTGCCCGCTCAGCCGCAACGCCGGCCGGGACCCTGACCAAACCGCACATCACATGAGGCATTTTCATCCGCAATGACCTGCACCTTGATCCTGACCCGCCACGCCAAATCCGCCTGGGACACCAATGTGCCCAGCGACCACGCCCGCCCGCTGAACAAGCGGGGCCGCCGCTCGGCCCCGGCCATTGCCGATTGGCTGCGCGGCAACGGCTATCTGCCGGATCAGGTGATCTCCTCCTCGGCGCAGCGCACCCGCGAGACCTGCGAGCTGATGCAGCTGGGGGTGCCGGCAGCCTTCACTGAACGTCTGTATCAGGCCAACTCGGAGATCATGTTCAAGGTGCTGAGCCAGGCCGAGAAGCCCCGCGTGATGCTGATTGGCCATAACCCCGGCATTGCCGCCTTTGCCCATTCCATCGTCGCCAGCCCGCCGGACCATTCCCGGTTTGACGATTACCCGACCGGCGCGACGCTGGTGGTGGAGTTCGGTATCAAGAGCTGGAACGACCTCAGCTGGAGCAGCGGCAAGGTGATCGATTTCGCCGTTCCCCGGGAGCTGCTGGGCGAATAGCCCCTGCGGCACGGCAGCGCATCCAGCGCGGGAGGCCTCTGGCGCCTGCGCGTTTGCGGGCCTAGGTTACCTGCCGGACACGCCGCCTCTGAGGACTGGAGATCACCATGAACCGCCGTACCCTGCTGCTGGCCGCAGCCGCCCTGCCCCTGGCCCGCCTCCCCGCCCTTGCCGCCGCGGACGGCACCATCCGGGTTCTGAAGTCGCCCACCTGCGGCTGCTGTACCGGCTGGGTGGAGCATCTGACCGCCGCCGGGCTGGACACCGAAGTGCGGGACGTGCCGGATGAGCAGCTCTGGGCCACAAAGGAGCGCCTGGGGATCACCAGCGAGCTGTCCTCCTGCCATACTGCGATGGCCGGCGGCTACGTGATCGAGGGCCATGTTCCGGCCGAAGACATCCAGCGTCTTTTGGCAGAGAAGCCCGCCGCCATCGGCCTGACCGTGCCGGGGATGCCCATCGGCTCTCCGGGGATGGAGATGGGGGATGAGCGCGAGGCGTTCGATACGCTGCTGATCCTGGCGGACGGCACCACCGAAGTCTTTGCCAGCCATTCCTGAACAAAAAAGGCCGGGCATTGCGCCCGGCCTCTTTTTTGTCTTCCCAAGCCCCGTAGGGTGGGCGATTCCGCCCACCGCGGGTACGGCTGTCAGTGGCCCAGGATCTGGCTGAGGAACAGCTTGGTACGGTCGCTCTTCGGGTTGTTGAAGAACTCTTCCGGCTCGTTCTGCTCCACGATCTGGCCCGCATCCATGAAGATCACCCGGTTCGCCACCTGACGGGCAAAGCCCATCTCGTGAGTCACGCAGAGCATGGTCATGCCTTCCTCCGCGAGCTCGATCATGGTGTCGAGCACCTCCTTGATCATCTCCGGGTCCAGCGCCGAGGTCGGCTCATCGAACAGCATGATGCGCGGCATCATGCAGAGCGAGCGCGCGATGGCCACACGCTGCTGCTGGCCGCCCGACAGCATGCCCGGGTATTTGTGGGCCTGCTCCGGGATCTTCACCTTTTCCAGGAAATGCATCGCCCGCTCTTCGGCTTCCTTCTTGGGGGTCTTGCGGACCCAGATCGGCGCCAGGGTGCAGTTCTCCAGGATGGTCAGATGCGGGAACAGGTTGAAGTGCTGGAACACCATGCCAACCTCGGAACGGATCTTGTCGATGTTCTTGAGGTCGTTGGACAGTTCTGTGCCATCCACCACGATCTTGCCCTGCTGGTGCTCTTCCAGCGCGTTCAGGCAGCGGATCAGGGTGGACTTGCCGGACCCGGACGGGCCCGCGATGACGATGCGCTCGCCTTGGTTGACGGTCAGGTTGATGTCGCGCAGCACGTGGAACGAGCCGTACCACTTGTTCATGTTGGTGATTTCGATGGCGACCTCGTCGCTCACCTGCATCTTGGAGCGGTCGATTGCGCGGTCGGACATAAGTTCAGACATGTGTTGAACTCCTTAACGGTGGTCGGTGGCGAGACGGCGCTCGAGCCACTGTGAGTATTGAGAGATGCCGTAGCAGACGACGAAGAACAGAAGCGCGGCAAAGCCCAGGAGTTCCCAGTACACCCCGTTCCATTCGGTGGAGGCGAGGATCGGGCCGCGGATCATGCCGACAAGGTCGAACATCGAGATAACCGAGACCAGGGTGGTGTCCTTGAACAGGCCCACGGCCACGTTCACGATGCCCGGGATCGAGATCTTCAGCGCCTGCGGCAGGATGATCAGCCGCATCGCCTGGGGGTAGTCCAGGCCAAGGCTGTCAGCCGCTTCGTACTGCCCCTTCGGAAGCGCGGCGAGACCGCCCCGGATCACCTCGGCGATATAGGCCGCGGAGAACATGGTGATCATGATCACCACGCGCAGGAACAGGTCGACGGTGCTTTCCGGCGGGAAGAAGTAGGCCAGCATCACCGATGCCACGAACAGCAGGGTGATCAGCGGCACGCCGCGCACGAACTCGATGAAGATCACGCACATCCACTTGATCAGCGGCATGTCCGACTGGCGCCCCAGCGCCAGCGCGATGCCCAAGGGCAGCGACAGCGACACGCAGGTCACGCCCAGCATCAGGTTCAGCATGAAGCCGCCCAGATCGCGCGAGGGCACCGGCGACAGCCAGGCATCCTCCGATGCGCCTTCAGGGATCAGCATGCCGCCGATGATCCAGACCGCCAGCGCCACTGCGATAGCCCCGAAAAAGCCGATGGCAAAGCTGCTCTTGCCAAACTTCTGGAACACGGCCGCAGCCGCTGCAAAGCCCACAACAGCGACCACCGGAACCATCAGCGTGCCGCCCCAGATCAGCCAGAAGGCCAGGAACGGGTAGACGGCAGTGAAGGCCAGCAGCTTGCGCGGCAGGTCGAAGAACAGAACCGGCGCCGCGGCCAGCAGGAACAGCACCAGCGCCAGGTTCGGACGCCAGTATTGGTCACCGGGGTACTTGAAGCCGTAGAGAAGCTGGTTCCAGCGCTCGGTCAGCACCGAGAAACAGGCCCCGGTCTTGCCCTGCAGCACCTCGCGGCACTCGGCCAGCGAGCTGGTGGTCCAGACCCCGTTCAGCACCCAGGGCAGGATGTTGCTCAGCACCATGTAGATCGCGGCCAGCGCCACGATGGTCAGCGCGGAGTTCGCGGCGTTGGAGAACAGGTTCTCGCGCAGCCACTTGATCACGCCGGTTTCAGACGCCGGCGGCGGGGCCGGCGGGATCTGGGTTTCGCGGACAAAGGCGACGGAATGTGCGTGTGTATCGCTCATGTCTCAGCGCTCCTTCAGCTTCACAGATGCGTTGTAGACGTTCATCACCATCGAGATCACCAGCGAGGCGGTGAGGTAGAACAGCATCAAGAGCAGCACGCATTCGATGGCGCGGCCGGTCTGGTTCAGCGTGATGCCGCCAAGGGTTGCGGTGATATCCGCATAGCCCACGGCGATGGCGAGCGAGGAGTTCTTGGTGATGTTGAGGAACTGCGAAATCAGCGGCGGGATGATGACCCGCAGCGCCTGCGGCAGAACCACCAGGTTCATCACCCGGCGCGGACGCAGGCCCAGCGCGGATGCCGCTTCGGTCTGGCCCTTGGACACCGCCTGGATGCCGGCCCGGACGTTTTCCGCGATGAAGGCGCCGGTGTAGATCGACAGCGCGAACCACAGCGCGATCAGCGGGCCGCCAACCTTGATGCCGCCGCTGAAGTTGAAGCCCCTCAGCTCAGGGTATTCCCAGGTCAGCCCCATGATTATTGTCAGCGCCAGGAACGGCACCAGCCAGGCTGCGAGGATCGGCAGCAGGGTCTTGGGGCGGACACCGGTGGCTTCCTGCTTGTGGTTGGCCCAAACGTTGATCTGATGCGCCACACCCCAGGACAGGGCAAAACCGGCCAGGATCAGCAGCCAGTTCATCGCGGTGCTGGCAAAGATGCCGTTCTCGAACCAGGGCATCGGCGTGTAAATGCCGCGGTTGGTGAAGGCAAAGGAGTCAAACAGCATGCTGGCGGTGGCGTCGTCGCCGCGGAACGCCCGCGGGCCCGGCAGCACCGCCGTCATGATGGTGAAGATGATGATGATCCAGATCAGCACCGGGATGTTGCGGAAGATCTCCACATAGGCCGCCATCAGCTTGGACACGAGCCAGTTGTTGGAAAGCCGCAGAACCCCGGCGATCACCCCGAAGATGGTGGCGGTGATACAGGCCAGGAAGGCCACCAGCAGGGTGTTCAGCAACCCGACCAGCGCGGCGCGCGCGTGGCTGGACTGGCTGTCGTATTCAACCAGGGTCTGGTTGATGTCGTACCCGGCCGAGTCGCCAAGGAAGGTGTAGGAAATATTGAGCCCGGCAGCCCGCAGGTTCTGGATCAGGTTGTTGCCCAGATACCAGATACACAGGGCCAGAACGATCGCCGCAATCACCTGGAAGGTCAGTGAACGGTAGCGGGTATCGTTAATGAGCATAGACAGCCGAAAGGTTTCGTTCGGCGGGTCAGTAAGCGTTGACATGTATTGTGATCCCCTGGCTCCGGTTTTTTTGTCCTGGCGGCGTTTGTCGCCGCTCCGCATTGGACCGGAGCTTTTTTCAGATAGGAAAAGGGCGCAGGAAATTCCTGCGCCCCTCCCGGTGGTATGTTTAGCGGAACGGCGGAGCGTACAGCAGGCCGCCTTCGGTCCACTGGGCGTTCAGGCCGCGGGCCAGGCCGACCGGGGTGTCTTCACCGATGGTCTTGGCAAAGATTTCGCCGTAGTTGCCGTTGGCTGCGACAGCTTTCTGCGCCCAGGTGGCGTCCAGGCCCAGCATCTCGCCCAGGGTGCCTTCGGTACCCAGCAGACGGTTGATTTCCGGGTTGTCGGTGCCGGCCGCCATTTCGCTGATGTTGGCCGAGGTGATGCCCAGCTCTTCAGCTGCGATCAGCGAGTTCAGGGTCCAGCGGACAACGTCACCCCACTCGTGGTCGCCGTGGCGGACCAGCGGGCCCAGCGGCTCCTTGGAGATGATTTCCGGCAGGATCACGTGGCCCGACGGATCGTCGAAGGTGGCGCGGGTTGCGGCCAGGCCGGAGGCGTCGGTGGTGTAGACGTCACAGGCGCCCGCCAGGTACTGCTGCTGCGCTTCGGCGTTGGTTTCGATCGGAACCGGCTCATACGAGATGTTGTTGGAGCGGAAGAAGTCCGCCAGGTTCAGCTCGGTTGTGGTGCCGGTCTGGATGCAGACGGTGGCGCCGTCCAGTTCCTTGGCCGAGGACACGCCCAGATCTTTCGGGACCATGAAGCCCTGGCCGTCGTAGTAGTTCACGCCGACGAATTCGAACTTCAGGTCGACGTCGCGCGAGAAGGTCCAGGTGGTGTTGCGCGCCAGCATGTCGATCTCGCCGGAGGCCAGCGCGGTGAAGCGGGTCTTGCCGGTGGTCGGCACGAATTCAACAGCGGTCGAGTCGCCCAGCACGGCTGCAGCCACAGCACGGCACACGGCAACGTCAAAACCTTCCCATTCGCCATTCGCATTCGGGGCCGCAAAGCCGACCAGGCCGGTGGTGACGCCGCAGTTCAGCTTGCCGCGGGCCTTCACGTCATCCAGCGTGCCGGCAGCAGCTGCGCCAGCCGCCAGACCAGCAACGGTCAGAGCGCCCAAAAATACGGTTTTTTTCATTTTTACCTCTTCCTGATAGTCCGCCTGTACGGCGGTTCTTATTACCCGGCGATCCCCCGCCGGAAATGAGACCGAAGAAGGGTTTACCCCTTTTTCGCGCCCAAGTGTGGGCGCATTCATCAACAAACGTCAAGGGCGGGATCAGGAAATTCGATGGGCGCGATGCGCACAAATGCCCCGGGAGTAAATATTTTTACTCCACGCGGGCCGAATTGGTAATTTTCTGATCTCTCAGGAGAAATCAAAGAACCGTTTGGCGTGCAAA
Organism: Leisingera coralii; assembly: GCF_049056525.1. Classification (NCBI taxonomy): domain Bacteria; kingdom Pseudomonadati; phylum Pseudomonadota; class Alphaproteobacteria; order Rhodobacterales; family Roseobacteraceae; genus Leisingera; species Leisingera coralii. The sequence continues at coordinate 55,269 of NZ_JBHUPT010000062.1, forward strand.
AATTCCTGCCGTTTGACTTCGGCGGCCGCCGCGGCCTCCTCGTCCTCGCCCCACTGCTCTTCCTGCCAGCGCTCGTCCAGCCGCGACAGCAGCCAGATCTCCTCGGCGCCGCGCCAGCCATGCGCGGCGGCAAAAGCCAGGATCAAAGAGCCGGAAATCCCTACCAAATCGTGGAAAGCGGCCAGCTGGAACGGGTTCATCGCGTGAACCTTTTCCGCCAGCGCCGCCAGCGCCGCGGCGTCCTGCGGCTGGTGCAGCACACCTGTGCGCGGCTGCAGCCGCACCCCCAGCGCCTCCGCCGCCCAGTCCAGCGCCGGGTCCCATTCCTGCGCTTGACGCAACGTCAACTCAACCGGTGCGTCGGCGCGGTAGCACAGAAGGTCGGAATCGCCGTATTCGGCCAGCATGGCGGCAACTTCACTGTGCTGATGTGTCACCTTGTCAATCGCCGCGTTCGCAGAACGGGTGCACGGCATCGAGGACGGGTCGACTGATTCGGTCTGCGCGTCCCACTCGGCGGCAATGGCTTCGCCCATTTCCCGGGTCGGCACCACCAGCGGCGCCTTGGCAGGCGTCTTGACCCGGCGGCCGTCCAGCTCCACCGCAAAGCCGCCGTCGCTCTCCGCAACCGAGACCTCTTTCCAGAACCGTTTCTGTGCCCAGCCGCTCATATCCTCACCCCTTCCAGATTTCTGCCAGCAGCGGGCGCAGCTCCGCGAAATCGCGGATCAGGTAGTCCGCGCCCAGTGTCTCTGCCGGATGGTATCCCCAGGGCACGGCAATGGTGGTCACCCCCGCTGCCCTGCCCATCTCAATGTCAAACCGCGTGTCGCCGATCATAACCGTGCTTTCGCGCGCCACCCCGGTCTCCGCCATCGCCGTCAGCACCATCGAGGGGTGCGGCTTGGACGGGTGGTGATCCGCCACCTGCCGGGTCACGAAACAGTCGAGTTCATGCGCCGCGATCAGCGCCTCGACCCCGCGCTGGGATTTGCCGGTGGCGACGCCCAGCAGGTACTCCGGCACCGCGTGCAGCTCCATCAGCGCCTCCCGCGCACCGGGATAAAGCGGCGAATGCGCCGCGCCTGCGGCCAGGCGGGAGGCCATGTAGGAGGACTTGTAGCCCTCCACCAGCACATCAACGGTGGCGGCATCCTGCTCCGGTGCCAGCTCCCGCATCGCCAGCGGCAGCGACAGCCCGACAATGGACAGGATCGCCTCGCGCGGCGGCACCTCCAGGCCGGCGCCGTGAAACGCCTCTGCCATCGCGCCGGTGATCGCGCCCTGGCTGTCCGCCAGGGTGCCATCGACGTCGAACAGGATCAGCCGCAGCGGTGAACTCACTTCAGATCCTCAAACGGGTCATCCGCCGCCAGGTCCTCGGTCCAGCCGAAGGTGTCCCAGCTTTCCTTCATGTGATCCGGCAGCGGCGCCACCACGGCGATTTCCTTGCGGGTCACCGGGTGTTCAAACACCATCCGGCGCGCATGCAGATGCAGTTTCTTGGAGATCACCCCGCCGATCGAGGCGCCCCAGCCGTCGCCCAGGTTCTCCTGCCCCGAGCCGCCGTATTTGCCGTCGCCGGCAATCGGATGGCCCATGCCGGACATATGCGCCCGCAGCTGGTGGGTGCGCCCTGTGATGGGTTCCATCGCCACCCAGGCTGCGCGGCTGGCGACACGGTAGAGCGTGGCATAAAGCGTATGCGCCCGCTTGGCACCAGGCGTGTCGTCGATGTCGCGCGGATGCACGTTGATCATCTTCTCGCCTTCGCCGGACTTGCCGTGGCCCGGCGCCTTCACCAGCCCGTTCTTGATCTCGCCCAGGTACGGCGTCGGCACACCGGCCACCAGGGCCCAATAGATCTTGCGGGTGTTCTTGTGGCGGAAGGCGGCGGTCAGCGCCTGCGCCGCCTTGCGGTTCCGCGCCAGCACCAGCACGCCGGAGGTGTCCTTGTCGATCCGGTGCACCAGCTTGGGCTTTTCCTCCAGCCCGAACTTCAGCGCCTCCGCCAAGCCGTCCACATGCTTGGTGGTGCCGGAGCCGCCCTGCACCGCCAGCCCTGCGGGCTTGTTCAGCACGATCACATCGTCGTCGCGGTAGATCACGCAGGATTGGATCATCTTGGCATCGGCGTCCGAAATCCGCATCGGCCGCGCCTCGGCCGGCTTCATGTCGCTCTCGGCCAGCGGCGGCACCCGCACCACCTGCCCCGCCTCGACGCGGGTATTGGCCTTCACGCGGGCACCGTCCAGCCGCAGCTCGCCCTTGCGGCACATCTTCTCGATGCGGCCCTGGTTCACATGCGGAAACAGCCGCCGCAGCCAGCGGTCGATGCGCTGGCCGCCATCGTCTTCGCTGACGGTAATCATCTGAACGCCGCTCATGCGAACACTCCCCTTCCGGCCATCAGGCCGAGAAACAGACCGCCGACCGACAGGCCGACGGACAAAACAACATACAGCGCCGCCTGCCCGAAGGCGCCGCGCTCGATCAGGTTGGCGGTCTCTAGCGAGAACGCCGAGAAGGTGGTGAACCCGCCCAGAAGCCCGGTCATCACCAAGGGGCTCAGGTGGGTCAGACCGCGCATCGCCGCGGCCACCACAAACACCCCCATCAGGAAGGAGCCCAGGATGTTCACGGTGATCACCGCCACCGGGAAATCGTGATGCCCCAGCAGGCGGATCATCCCCAGCCCGGCCAGATAGCGGCACACCGCCCCGATTGCGCCGCCAAGGGCCACCATGGAAACCGAAGAAATCATCCCCGTCCTGTCGCCGGCGCAGGCAGGGATGTCAAGTTTTGCCCGTGTTGCACCGCGCGCAGGGCTGTCGCAGGCACAGGCCCCGCCCTTCTTCTGGCCCCCAATATCCCCGCCGGAGGCAGCGGCTTTGCCTGCAAAGCCGCTTTACTTGTTCCGCTTCAGCCGGAGGTTCGCGAAGTAATCCGTGCGCCGCTTCAGTTCGCGCTCAAACCCGCGCTCGACCGGCTGATACAGCACCGGCCGCTTCACCCCGTCGGGGAAGTAGTTCTGGCCGGAGAACCCGTCCTCGGCGTCATGGTCATAGGCATAGCCGTCGCCGTAGCCCTGCTCCGCCATCAGCTTGGTCGGCGCGTTCAGGATGTGCTTGGGCGGCGGCGCGCTGCCGGTTTGCTTGGCCAGCCGCCGGGCGGCCTTGATGCCGACATAGACCGCATTGGATTTCGGTGCCAGCGCCAGGTAGACTGCGGCATTGGCCAGCGCCAGCTCACCCTCCGGGCTGCCGAGGCGCTCATAGGTCTGCCAGGCATTGAGGCAGACGGTATTGGCCTGCGGATCGGCCATGCCGATGTCCTCGGTCGACATCATTGTCAGGCGCCGGGCCAGGAAGCGGGGATCCTCGCCGCCTTCCAGCATCCGCGCCAGCCAGTACAGCGCCGCATCCGGGTCGGAGCCGCGGATCGATTTGTGCAGCGCCGAGATCAGGTTGTAATGCTCGTCGCCGGACTTGTCGAACTTGGCCGCGCGGCGCATCAGCCGGTTAGACAGCGCTTCGCGCCCCAAGGGCGCCTCCACCTTCCAGGCCGCGACCTGTTCAATCAGGTTGAGCAGCGCCCGGCCGTCGCCATCCGCCATCTCATGCAGCGCATCGCGGGCATCGCCACTCAGCGGCAGGGCGCGGCCCAGCTCCTTCTCGGCGCGCTGGGTGAGGCGTTCGAGATCGGCCAGAGACAGCCGCTCCAGCACCAGCACTTGCGAGCGGCTGAGCACAGCGGCGTTCAGCTCAAACGAGGGGTTCTCGGTTGTCGCCCCGACCAGAAGGATGGTGCCATCCTCCATATGCGGCAGGAAGCCGTCCTGCTGGGCCTTGTTGAACCGGTGGATCTCGTCGACGAAAAGCAGTGTGCCCTGGCCGTTCTGGCGGCGGATCTTGGCTGCCTCGAACACCTTGCGCAGCTCCGGCACCCCGGTGAAGATCGCCGAGATCTGCACGAAATGCAGATCCGTCTCCTTGGCCAGCAGCCGCGCGATGGTGGTCTTGCCAACGCCCGGCGGCCCCCAGAAGATCAGCGACGACAAGGACCCCGAGGCCAGCATCACACCCAGCGGCGCCTCCGGCCCCAGCACCTGGGCCTGGCCGATAACCTCGCCCAGCGACTGCGGCCGCAGCCGGTCGGCCAGCGGCCGGTTGGGCGCGGGCTGCTGCGGATCGCTGTCCGCCGTTGCGGGGCTGCCGAACAGATCTGACATCAGAGCCGGAACCTCAAAGACATGTGGCGGCCGCGCCGGTTCAGATCCAGCTGGATCCAGCGGCCGCTGCCCGCGAGAATTGCATAAACGTCATCGGTGCCGGCCACTGCCTGGCCATTGACCGCCAGCAGCTGGTCGCCCGCCTGCACGCCGCCGCGTCCGGCATAAGGCCCGGGATCGGTGACCACCACGCCTTCCGCCGACAAGGGCAGCCCCAGGCGGCTGATCACCTGCGGATTGATCCGGGCCACGGTCAGCCCGGGCAGCGCGGTCTTCTCATCCAGCTGCACCGGGTTGGCGGGCGGCTGATCGGGAGCCGTGATCATCGGCACCTCGATCTCCTGCCGCGCGCCGCCGCGCAGGCGGGTGATGACGGACATATCCCCAAGCCCCGCCACCGACATGCGGAACACCATCTCGGACGGCGAATTCACCACCTCGCCATCCACATGGGTGATCACGTCACCCACCCTGAAACCGGCCTTGGCAAAGGGGCTCTCGCGGTGCAGGTCGGAGATCACCATCCCTTCCGGCACATCCATCCCCAGGGAGGCCGCCAGATCCGCATCCACCGGCTGCCCGGCCATGCCGGCCCAGGGGCGCTGGAACTCTTCCGCGCCGTTTCGGGCCTGATTGACGAACTCCCGCACCAGGTTGGCGGGAATGGCAAAGCCGATGCCGTTGGAGCCGCCGGAGCGCGACAGGATGCGGGTGTTGATGCCAATGAGGTCGCCATTGACGTCGATCAGCGCGCCGCCGGAGTTGCCCGGGTTGATCGGCGCGTCGGTCTGGATGTAGTAGCCAAAACCGTCGCCCGCCCCCATGCCGGTGCGCGCAAGGCCCGAGATGATGCCGCTGCTGACGGTCTGGCCGACCCCGAACGGGTTGCCGATCGCCAGCGCCAGCTCACCCACCTCCACCTGGTCGCTGTCGCGCAGCGTCAGGAACGGCAGGTCCTCGGCCGCCTCCAGCTGCAGGATCGCCAGGTCGCTGGCCTTGTCGCCCAGGATCACCCGCGCATTGTATTCGCGCCGGTCCGCGGTCACCACGCGGATTTCGGTGGCACTGCCGACGACGTGGTAGTTGGACACCACGATGCCATCCGCCGACAGGATCACGCCCGAGCCGAGCGAGTTCTCCACCCGCGGCTGCGGCTGGGCAAAGCCGCGGAAGAAATCGTCGAAGAACGGATCGTTCATGAACGGCGAGCGGCGGCGCTGCTGCACCTGGCGCACCACCTTGGCATAGATGTTCACCACCGCCGGCGCCGCCTCCTTGACCAGCGGCGCAAACCCCAGCGCAATCTCCGCCCGGCTCTGCGGCACCCGTGTTTCGGCGGCGGCAGGCAGGGCGAGAACAATGGCAAGGGCGGTCAAGGCAGGACGGAACATGGGCTCTCCAGCAGCTGTTGCCCGAAGGATATGCGGAGTGCGCTGGCGGAATGCAAGACGGGAGCGCACCAGGGGGCGGAGGGGCGCTGCCCCGCAGGCCGGGCAGAAAAGGGGCGCTGCCCCTCTTGGCCTGACGGCCAATTCACCCCGGGATATTTCCGGCCAGATGAAGGAAGGGCCGGCAGGGCTCAGTCCAGCGGCGCGTGCAGCCTGGTGCCCTTGGTGATGATCCCGCCGCGGCTGCCGGGGGTGATGCTGCCGTAGCGCTGCTTGAAGCACTCCGGCAGTTCCCGGTCGCCCTCCGGCGACAGCCACAGACGGAACAGGTGGCGGCGGCGCGCGGGCTCCGGCCAGTCGGCAAAGCCGGTGCGGTCATGCAGCTGGGAGTGGTTGTAGACAAACTGCATGTCCCCTGGCTGCAGCCGCATGGTCAGATGCAGCGCCGGGTCATTGGCCAGCGCGTCGAACATGTCGAGCGCCGCCACATGCTCCGGCGTCAGCCGCATCGCTTCGGGGAACCGCTGGGCGCTGTCGATATACTGGCGCTGGTAGAACACGGTGAGCCTGCCCTCGTGCCAGCTGAGCGGCGGGATGGTCATGAAGGGCTGCATTCCCTCCGGCACCTCGCCGCGGCGGTCGGTGGCGATCGGGTCGAACAGCCGCGCCAGCAGGTCCGGGCATTCGGCGCGCATCCGGTTATAGATCGCCTCGGCGCTGACCAAGAGCGAATCGCCGCCCTCCTTCGCCGCCTGCAGGCACAAGAGGCCCACCACATCGGCGCTGTCGGTGTGAAAGGTCTGGCGTGCATGGGTCTGGTAGATGCGGGTGTTGGGGTCATTGGCATCGGCGCCAATGTCGCGCACATGGCCCAGGATATGGCCCGCCGCATTCTGCGAGCGTGCAGAGCCCAGATGCGCCCCCACGCCGCAGAAGATGGCGGCGGCCATTTCCTGGCTATAGCCCGCCACCGGCAGGCCGCGCAGCACCTCGAACCCGATGCCGTGCAGCAGCTTGTCCTTCAGCGCCGCCAGATGGGCGGCAAAGCGGGTCAGCGGAAAATCCGCCTTGGTGATTTCACCGATGTCGCGGCCCAGGCTCAGGTAGTGGCGTGCGGCCTGTTCCAGGTCGGCGATGTCCTCCGGCACCAGCTGCACCAGCCAGCGCCCGGGATGCGCCTGCATCTCCGTGCCGGTCCATGCCGCCGGGCCTTCGATCCGTTCAGGCATTTGTTCCAGCATGCTGTCCTCCCCGCTGCGGCGCCTCTGCCCCAAAGATGCGGAAGACGCGGCGGCATGCAACAGAAACTGCCACCGCCCTCTCCCTCTTGCCGCCGGGAAGAGAGGCACGCGCCGCAAGGCGCGCGCCCGGTTCATGCCTCAGGCCTCCGCCAGGTCCTGCTGGGCGGCGGCTGCACGGCGCGCCTCTACCGCCTCGGCCAGATGTTCCAGCTCGGTGACCGTGTCTTCCCAGCCGAGGCAGCCGTCGGTGATCGACTGGCCATAGGTCAGCTCCCCCTTGCCCAGATCCTGGCGGCCCGCCACCAGGTGGCTTTCGATCATCACGCCGGTGATGCGGGTGTCGCCGCCTGCGATCTGGCCCGCCACGTCGCGCAGCACCGCGGGCTGCTTCATAGGATCCTTGCCGCTGTTGGCGTGGCTGGCGTCGATCATCACATGGCCGCGGATGCCGTCCTTTTCCGCCAGCTTGCAGGCCGCATCGACCGAAGCCGCGTCATAGTTGGTGCCGCCGCCGCCGCGCAGGATCACATGGCAGTCCGGATTGCCGCTGGTGGCCGCAATCGCCGCGCGGCCGGATTTGGCCAGCGCCATGAAATGATGCGGATGGGCGGCCGAGCGCACCGCGTCCACCGCGATCTGCACATTGCCGCGGGTGCCGTTCTTGAAGCCGACCGGGCAGCTGAGGCCGGAGGCCATCTCGCGGTGGATCTGGCTTTCGGTGGTGCGGGCGCCGATGGCGGCCCAGGCGACCAGGTCGGAGATGTACTGCGGCACCGCGGTGTCCAGGAACTCGGTCCCCACGGGCAGGCCGAGGGCGTTGATGTCCAGGCACAGGCGGCGCGCCAGGCCCAGCCCTTCGTTGATGCGGAAGGAGCCGTCGAGGCCGGGGTCGTTGATCAGCCCCTTCCAGCCGCTGATGGTGCGGGGCTTCTCGAAGTAGACCCGCATCACGATCTCCAGCTGGCCGGCGAGCCGTTCCCGCAGCGGCGCCAGACGCCGGGCATAGTCCATCGCCGCCTTGGGGTCGTGGACGGAACAGGGGCCGACAACGGCGATCACCCGGTCGTCGCGGCCATGCAGCACATCCTGGATCGCGGTGCGGCTCGCCAGCACGGTATCGGTGGCCGCCGCGGTGCTGGGCAGCTGCGCAGCAAGATCCTCGGGCGAGATCAGTTCCTGCATGCCGGTGATGCGGAGGTTTTCGGTCTGGGGTGTCATGTTTCAGCTTCCTTGGCGGGGGGCCCTGGGCGCTGCGGCGGAGACAAAAAAACCGCCTGCAGCTTGCGGGCGGTTGGGTGGTATCCTGGTGCGTTCCGATGTCCTAACTCAGAATGCGCTGACCCCTCCGTCCGCCATGTGGCGCGGATAAAAGAAATACCAGAATGCGGCATAGGTACGGGTCATGGGCCGGACGCTAGCGGAGATTCGCCCCCCTGTCACCCCGGAAAATGGCAGCAGGCCCTCCGCGCGGGAGGGCCTGCATCACGTGCCGGGGCGGATCAGAAATCCTGCCAGAGGTCGCGGGCAGCATTGCCCTCTGCCGCGGGCACGGCTGCGGCGGGCGCCGGGCTGGCCTCGATCTCCCAGTCATCGCCGCCGTGGGCAGACGGCGCTGGCGCCGCAGGGGCCGCAGGCGCGGCGGCGCTGCCGTCCACCTGGAAGCGCGCCACCAGTTCGGCGAGTTTCACGGCGTCGGTGTTCAGCATGTGGCCTGCCGCGGTGGCCTCCTCCACCATCGCCGCGTTCTGCTGGGTCACCTGATCCAGCTGGGTCACGCCGGTGTTGATCTCATGCAGGCCGGTGGACTGCTCCTCCGCCCCTTCGGCGATCTCCGACACCAGCTGCGAGATATGGCTGACCCGGCCGACGATCGAGTGCAGCGCCTGGCCGGCGCGGCCGACCAGATCGACGCCTTCCGCCACCTGGCGCGAGCTGTCGCCGATCAGGGTCTTGATCTCCATCGCCGCATCGGAGGAGCGCTGCGCCAGGGCGCGCACTTCGGACGCGACCACCGCAAAGCCGCGGCCCGCCTCACCCGCACGGGCAGCCTCGACGCCTGCGTTCAGCGCCAGCAGGTTGGTCTGGAAGGCGATGTCGTCGATCACCGAGATGATCTGCGAGATCTTGTTGGAGCTGTCCTCGATGCCGCTCATCGCGGTCACCGCATCCTGCACCACCTCGCCGCTGCTTTCAGCCTCCTGACGGGCCTCCCGGACGGTGTTTTCCACGTTGCGGGCGCCCTCTGCCGCGGATTTCACGCTGGCCGTCAGCTCATCAATTGCCGCGGCGGTCTCCTCCAGGGTCGCCGCCTGGCTTTCGGTGCGGTGCGACAGGTCGTCGGAGGCCTGGCTGATCTCAGCCGCGCCACTGCGGATGCTGGCCGAGGCACCGATCACCTCCTGCACGGTGGCGGTGAGGTTGTCGATCGATTCGTTGAAGTCCGCACGCAGCTGCTCGTATTCCTCCGGGAACTGCTCCTCGATGCGGATGGTGAGATCGCCGTGCGCCAGGCGCGACAGGCGCTCGCTCAGCTCCTGCACCACGCCCGCCAGCTCGGCGTCCTTGCTTTCCGCCTTCTGCTTTTCGGCTTCCTGCATCCGCACCAGCTCGTCGCGGAACTTCTCCAGCGCGCGGGCCATGTCGCCGACTTCGTCGCCGCGCTCCTGGCCCTGGATCTCGACAGCGTTGTTGCCCTCGGCCAGGCCGCGCATCGACACCACGATACGGCGGATGCCGGAGGCGATGCCGGAGCCGGTGACCAGCGCCATCACCGCACCGATCAGAATCGCCGCACCGATGGCGGCAGGGATCATCATCCGGGTCTGCGCCGCGATTTCATCGCTGGCAGCGCGGCGGGCGGCCATGGTCTCGGCGCCCTTGGCCTGCAGCGAGTCCATGGTGGCGCGGAAGCTGTCGAAATAGGCCTTGCCCTGGCCTTCGGCGACCCGGTCGGCCATATCGTCCATGGTGGCGGCATCGCCGATCTCGCGGCGCATCCGCATCGAGGGCGCGGCCACCTGGCTGCGCCATTTGCCGATGATCCGGGTCATGTTGTTGAGCCGGTTCACCTGCATCAGCTCATCGCCCATCGTCGATTTCAGCCCCGCAAGCAGCCCGTCGAACTGGATGCTGCTGTCGACATAGATGCCCTGGAATTTCGGGTCGCCGGTCAGAAGGAAGCCGCGCATCGCCGATTCCATATTCACCGCCGCAGCCCGCAGATCCTTGGCCTTGCTGATGACCTGGTGGGTTTGCTCCACCGCCTCCAGCGAGGTGTTCAGATAGTCCGGATCCGCGATCCCCGCATTCACCAGCGACAGGAAGGTGTTGCGCCGGTTGGACAGCTGCACTTCCTCCTCTTCGATGACATTGGTGAGTTCGGTGCTGAATTCCTCAAAGAAGACGCGGCCCTTGGACTGTTTCACCTCGTCGGCCATGTCGTTCATGGTCTTGGCGTCGCCGATCTCGCGGCGCAGCTCGATGGCGGCGGCGGCGACATTCTCCTGCCAGCCGGTCAGCGTCTGCGCCGCCTCGTTCAGGTCTGCCAGCATCTCCGGGTCATCCGCCGCCAGGGTTTCCAAGGCGGCCACCGCCTTGGCCACCTCGGCCTTGCCTGCCTCGTAGGGTTCCAGGAACTCTTCCCGCCCCGCCAGCAGGTAGCCGCTAAGGCCCGCCTCCATATCAAAGGCGGCCACCGCCAGCGCCTGCGCCTCGCTCAGGATCTCTCCGGTGTGATCAACCGCCTTGGAGGTCTTTTCCATGCGGCCCAGGTCGACAACCGCCAGCACGCCGACGCCAAGCACCAGCAGCAGGGGAAACAGGGCCACCGAAACGATTTTTGCCTTGGTACTGAGATTTGCCAGTGAGAACCGCCTGGCTGCGGAGGTCTTATTCTTTTTCATCACATCCGATCCGGAGCTTATGGGATGCGGCAGTGAAATCAGAATAAAATTACGAATCTCTTTCGCACAAAAAGTGAATTCTAAACATCCTGCGATTGTCGTCGCGTAACGAAAAACCCCCGCTCCGGGCGGAGCGGGGGCCAGATAGCCGAACCCTAAAGGGTCAGCGCGTCTTATTCTTCAGCTTCTGCAGCTGCTTCTTCTGCTGCCAGGCGGGCCTTGTCGGCTGCGCCCTTGGCGGAAACGTCGCGGTCGACGAACTCGATGATTGCCATCGGAGCCATGTCGCCATAGCGGAAGCCGGCCTTCAGGACACGGACATAGCCGCCCTGACGGTCCTTGTAGCGCGGGCCCAGAACCTCGAACAGTTTCGCGACGTCCTTGTCCTCTTTCAGCTTGGCTGCGGCCTGACGGCGGGCGTGCAGGTCGCCGCGTTTCGCCAGGGTGATCAGTTTTTCAACGATCGGGCGCAGTTCTTTTGCCTTGGGCAGGGTGGTCTTGATCTGCTCGTGCTCGATCAGCGAGCCGGCCATGTTGGAGAACAGGGCCTTGCGGTGCTCATGAGTACGGTTCAGGCGGCGGTAACCACGTGCGTGACGCATTTTTCAGTTCCTTGTCTTGCGTTTTGCTTTGTCAGGCGGCTGATGCGTGTCAGCTGCTCTCCTTGGGGCAGGTGCCCATGTCGTCCCCGGCAGGCCCGGGCATTGAAGAGGAGGGCCGGAGCCCTCCTCGAAACCATCAGAAGCTGTCTTCGAACTTCTTGGCCAGATCTTCGATGTTGTCCGGCGGCCAGTCCTCGACGTCCATGCCGAGGTGCAGGCCCATGCCCGACAGAACCTCTTTGATCTCGTTCAGCGACTTGCGGCCGAAGTTCGGGGTGCGCAGCATCTCCGCTTCGGTCTTCTGGATCAGGTCGCCGATATAGACGATGTTGTCGTTCTTCAGGCAGTTTGCCGAACGCACAGACAGTTCCAGCTCGTCCACTTTCTTGAGCAGAAGCGGGTTGAACTCGAGACCGTCGTCCTCGTCCTGGCGGCCGGCCGATTCGGGTTCGTCGAAGTTGACGAAGATACCCAGCTGGTCCTGCAGGATGCGGGCGGCAAAGGCCACGGCGTCATCGGGGGTGATGGAGCCGTCGGTTTCCACCTTCATGGTCAGCTTGTCATAGTCCAGAACCTGGCCCTCACGGGTCGGCTGAACGTCATAGGAGACCTTCTTGACCGGCGAATAGATCGCGTCGATCGGAATCAGGCCGATCGGTGCGTCTTCCGGCTTGTTCTTCTCTGCCGAGACATAGCCCTTGCCGGTGTTCACGGTCAGTTCCATGAACAGGTCGGCGCCATCGTCCAGGTGGCAGATCACGTGATCGCGGTTCAGAACCTCGATGCCGGCGGTTTCGGCAATGTCGCCTGCGGTGACAACAGCCGGGCCCTTGGCATTGATCGACAGGCGCTTGGGGCCTTCGACTTCCATGCGCAGGGAAACCTGCTTGAGGTTCAGGATGATGTCGGTGACGTCTTCACGCACACCGGCAACGCTGGAAAACTCGTGCAGGACATTGTCGATCTGCACGCTGGTGATGGCGGCGCCCTGCAGCGAGCTCATCAGCACGCGGCGCAGCGCGTTGCCCAGGGTCAGGCCGAAACCGCGTTCCAGCGGCTCTGCAACAACGGTTGCCTGGCGTGCAGGATCGTTGCCCGGCTTCACTTCCAGCTGTGCCGGCTTGATCAGCTCTGCCCAGTTCTTATGGATCATGCGTTCCCTCCATTCCTGTCCCTGCCCCATGTCCGGAAGGCCAAGGACGCCCGAGGTTTAAATGACGCACTGGGGCCCTGCGAATCAAGCGGGGCCCCAGCAAAAAATTTTGCGATTAGACGCGGCGGCGCTTCGGCGGGCGGCAGCCGTTGTGCGCGATCGGGGTCACATCACGGATCGAGGTGATGTTGAAACCGACGGCAGCCAGTGCGCGCAGTGCCGATTCACGGCCCGAACCGGGGCCCTGAACTTCGACTTCCAGAGTCTTCACACCGTGTTCCTGTGCCTTCTTGCCTGCATCTTCTGCAGCCATCTGAGCGGCATAGGGGGTCGATTTCCGCGAGCCTTTGAAGCCCATGGTGCCGGCCGACGACCAGGAGATCGCGTTGCCCTGCACGTCGGAGATCAGGATCTTGGTGTTGTTGAACGAAGAGTTCACGTGAGCAACGCCGGAGGCGATGTTCTTGCGCTCTTTACGCTTAATGCGGGATTTATCGCGTGCCATTGATCAAGCCTCCCTTACTTCTTCTTGCCGGCGATCGGCTTCGCCGGGCCCTTGCGGGTGCGGGCGTTGGTATGGGTACGCTGACCGCGGACCGGCAGGTTGCGGCGGTGGCGCAGGCCACGGTAGCAGCCAAGGTCCATCAGGCGCTTGATGTTCATCTGAACTTCACGGCGCAGGTCGCCTTCGACGGTGTAGTTGGCGTCGATGTGCTCGCGCACGGCCAGAACTTCAGCGTCGGACAGTTCGTTCACACGGCGGGTCGGGTCGATGCCCACGGCTTCGCAGATCGCTTTCGCCGAGGTGTTGCCGATACCGGTGATATAGGTGAGGGCGATGGGAACCCGCTTTGCAGTCGGGATGTTAACGCCGGCAATACGTGCCACGTGTCACTTTCCTTTTCGTTGCGGTTCCGTAGTTCCGGAACCTTTTTTCACAACACTTGACCGTGGCAGTGTGGCCAGAGGGTCCAGCATTTCGAGGTGATAAGGCAGACAGACGAATCCGCCTGCCGGGAATCATTCCCAGAAGGGATGGGGTTGCCTATGTGGAATTGCCGCGGGGGTCAACCCGTGTTCAAAGAAAACGCGCCCCTGCCCCCCGGCCCTGCGGCCTCTGGGAAAAAGAAAATGCCCCGTGCCATGATGGCACGGGGCATTTCAATCCGGTAAGCGGCGGCTCACTCGCCCATGATCCAGGCCATGTTCTGGCGCACCTCGTCGATCGAGGCGAGGCCGTCGATGCGCTGCAGGTTGCCCTTGGCGTAGTAGTAGCCGATCAGCGGCGAGGTCTTCTTGTAGTATTCCATCAGGCGGGTCTTGAGGCTGTCCTCATTGTCGTCCGCCCGGCGCTTGACCTCGGTGGAGCCGCAGTTGGCGCATTTGCCGTCGGCGGGCCAGGGCTTGGTCTGGTCGTGGTAGACCTCGCCGCAGCCGCCGCAGGTGGAGCGGCCGGTGATGCGGGCGACCAGCGCCTCGTCATCGACCTGCATCTCGATCACCGCGTCGAGCTTGAGGTCCATCTCCTCCAGCAGCTTGGCCAGCGCATCGGCCTGGGCCAGGGTGCGCGGGAAGCCGTCGAAGATGAAGCCGCCCTCGGCGCCGCCCTGCAGCTTCTCGCGGATCAGGCCGATCACGATCTGGTCGGTGACCAGCTTGCCCTCGGCCATGATGGCGGCAACCTTCTTGCCCATTTCGGTACCCGAGGTCTGGGCCTCGCGCAGCATGTCACCGGTGCTGAGCTGCACCATGCCGCGGCTTTCCACAAGGTAGCGCGCCTGCGTACCTTTGCCCGCCCCCGGCGGGCCAAGGAGAATAATGTTGGTCATCGGCGAGAGGGTCCCCGTTTTGTCCGTTTCTTGTTGCGCCCGCGCAGCTGGCTCTTCTCGATAAGGCCCTCATACTGATGCGCGAGGAGGTGGCTTTGCACCTGCTGGATTGTGTCCATGGTGACGGATACCACAATCAGAACGGACGTGCCGCCAAAATAAACAGGGATGGCGAATTGGCCGCGGAGGACCTCCGGCAGCAGGCAGACCAGGGCCAGATAGGCCGAGCCCAGAACCAGCACGCGGTTCACCACATACTCAATGTATTCCGCGGTTTTCTTGCCCGGGCGGATGCCGGGAACAAAGCCGTTCTGGTTCTTCAGGTTGTTCGCCACGTCCTCCGGTTTGAAGGAGACGTTGAAGGTGTAGAAGTAGGCGAAGAACACGATCATCACCACGAAGAACAAGAGGTACAGCGGCTGGCCGGGGCCGAAGTTTGCCAGCAGCCACGACATCACCGGGCCGGTCGCCGCGCCTGAGGAGAACGCCGAGATGGTGGTCGGCAGCAAGAGCAGCGAGGAGGCGAAGATCGCCGGGATCACGCCCGCCGGGTTCACCTTGACCGGCAGATGCGAGGAACCGCCGTCATAGACCTTCATGCCGACCTGGCGGCGCGGGTACTGGATGTGGATCTTGCGCAGCGCGCGTTCCATGAACACCACGAACATGATCACCGCGACAACCATGAAGATCACGCCGATGATCACGGCCGGGCTGATCGCGCCGGAGCGGCCGGAGGCGAAGAACTGGGCGATGGCGGCCGGAACCTCGGCGATGATGCCGACGAAGATGATCAGCGAGATGCCGTTGCCGATGCCGCGCTGGGTGATCTGCTCGCCAAGCCACATCAGGAACATGGTGCCGCCGACCAGGGTGATCATGCAGGCCATGCGGAAATACATGCCCGGATCGGTCGCCAGGTCGCCCTGCTCCAGCGACACGGCGAGGCCGTAGGCCTGCGCGGTCGCCAGCGCCACGGTGCCGTAGCGGGTGTACTGGTTGATCTTCTTGCGGCCCTGCTCGCCCTCTTTCTTGATCTGCTCAAGATAGGGCCACATCGAGGCCAGCAGCTGAACGATAATGGAGGCGGAGATATAGGGCATGATGCCGAGGGCAAAAATCCCCATCCGGCCAAGCGCGCCGCCGGTGAACATCGACACCATGCCGCCGATGCCCTGGCCTGCCTGCTCCATGAACTGGCGCAGGGCGGCTGCGTCGATTCCCGGAACCGGAATGAAGGTGCCCAGGCGGTAGACAATCAAAAGGCCGATGGTGAACAGGATGCGGTTGCGCAGATCCGTGGCCTTGCCAAGGGCAGCCCAGCTGGTGTTCGCCGCCATTTGTTCTGCTGCTGATACCATGAAAAGGTCTCTTCTTTAGCGGAAACGCCGCCCGGAACCGTTTTCCGGCTCGGGCGGCGTTCAAGGAAAACTGAGGACTATGTAAGCGGCATTGGCGCCGCTCACAAGCCGTTACTCTGCGGCGGCGGGGGCTGCCACAGTCAGAGTGCCGCCAGCTTTTGCCACGGCGTCAACGGCAGCGGCCGATGCACCGGTGACCGAGATGGTGGCTTTGGCGGTGATGTCGCCTTTGGCCAGGACGCGGATGCCGTCCAGCTTGCGGCGCACCAGGCCGGATGCGACCAGCGAATCCTCGGTGATGTTTGCTGCGTCCAGCTTGCCTGCGTCGATGAACTTCTGGATCAGGCCCAGGTTCACAACGGCGTATGCCTTGCGGTTCGGCTTGTTGAAGCCGCGCTTGGGCAGACGCTGGTACAGCGGCATCTGGCCGCCTTCGTAGCCATTGATCGAGACGCCCGAACGGGATTTCTGGCCTTTGATACCACGGCCGCCCATTTTGCCTTTGCCGGAACCCGGGCCACGGGCCACACGGGTGCGTTTCTTGGCGGCGCCGGGATTGTCGCGCAGTTCGTGAAGTTTCATGTCGCTTCTCCTTGCCGGATGTGGCCCCCGAAGCGTGATGGGCCAAACGCGGCGTTTCTTGATTGGTGATTCCGTGGCGCGGAACGCCACCGGGTGCCTATAGACCCGATGGGGGACGGGATCAAGCCCCGCGGGCGGGGCTCGCCCTAAAGCGCACCGAAACAGCCGCCAGGGCCCCTGCCCTGCCGGTTGCGTGTCCTAACATCTATCTCGTGTTCGTTCCGTCGCTGGCCGTCCGTTAAAGGGTGGCGGCGCCGCCGGGGTGGAGATGGGATGGGGTTGCCCCCATGCGAAAACGCGCGTTTCACGCGCTCCGGGTGCCACGCCGGAGCCCAGTTCCAGGTGCCGGGGGTGTCAGGCCCGGCGGGTGATCATGACCGGGGAGGATCCTGGCACAGCTGGGTTAAGTCCCCGTAGGCGGGGCGTACGCCGGGTGTGCAACAGGCTGGATGCCCCGGTTCTGATGGCCCCGGAGGGCAGCGACCGAGCCTCGGGGCGGGTGCTGAAGGCGCCCTCCCCGAGGGGGAGGGTCGGGCGCTGCCCGGCGGTGCCGCCGGGCGGTGGCTTTGCTGTGCGGGAAACAAAAACGCCCCCGCCGGAATGGCAGGGGCGCTTTGGGGCCGGGCGTTGGAGAGGGAGGAGGATCCGCAGCCGGCCAGGGAGATCAACTGCCGTAGACGTGCTCGCGGGCGGCGCCGGGGATGGCGCAGCGGCTGAGGCCGATGTCGGCCAGGTCGCGGCTGGACAGGGCGCGCAGCTCCTGCACGGTGCGCTGGTATTCGCGGCGCAGCTTCCAGTTCTGGATCAGGCCGACGGCAATGCCGCGCAGGCGGGTGGAGAAGCCTGCGGAGGCGGGGGCGGAGAGAGTCGAATAAGCCATTGTTCTTGTTCCTTCACATCGGTGCCGGGACGGGCTCCCGGTGCGGTGCTTGATCTGTTCGTTCGAAGTGAAGGGGAAATGGGGATGGCCCCGGGCGGGCGCAACGGCTGCTTCGGTCTGGCAGCTATGCAGCGCCCGCATAGCACATTCCCGTGAGGGTTTTGCAGCGCTGCCAAAAGAAAACGCTCCCGCCCGGCAGGGCAGGAGCGCTTTGGCCCCGGGCTTGAAGGAGGAGGAGGAGAGGAGCGCCCGGGAGGGAGAATTACTTGCCGTAGACGTGCTGCTGCGCGATGTCGGCGATATCGCTGCGGCGGACGCCGATGTCTGCCAGCTCGTGATCGCTCAGCGCGTCCAGTTCGTTGTAGGTGCGCTGGAACTCGCGGGCTTTGGCCCAGGAGTCGGCCAGGCCTTCGAATGCCGTGCGGATGCGGGCGGTGAAGCTGTGGCCGGTGTGTGCAGCGGAGATAACATGTGCCATCGTATGTGTCCTTGTGTCTGACGCCGGGCCTATTCCCGGCGGTGCGTTGTTTGGTCTTTTCTGTGACAGCCCCGAGATAGGCCTGCCGCCCGATTCCAACAACTGACGCAACCGGCAAGCCGCTATGCGGCCATTGCAAGGGACTTGCCACAAGGGCAACGCCCTGCCCTGCCCCCTGGGCAAACGAAAAACGCCCCCGGCGAACCGGAGGCGTTTTCCAAAGTCTGAGACCGAAAAGGGCTTAGCCGCGCTCTTCGATGATCTGAACCAGGTGCGGGATCGAGTTGACCATGCCGCGCACGGAGGGGGTGTCCTCCAGCTCGCGGGTCTTGTGCATCTTGTTCAGGCCCAGGCCAACCAGGGTTGCGCGCTGTTTGGCGGGGCGGCGGATCGGCGAGCCGATCTGCTTGACGACGATGGTTTTTGCCATGTCTCTCTACTCCTTACGCTTCAGCTTCGGCAGCTGCCGGTGCGTCGTCCCGCTTGGGCAGGATGTCAGCAACCTTTTTGCCGCGGCGCTGAGCCACCGAACGCGGGCTCTGCTCTTTCTGCAGGCCGTTCAGGGTGGCGCGGATCATGTTGTAGGGGTTCTGCGAACCGATCGACTTGGAAACCACGTCCTTGATGCCCAGCATCTCGAACACGGCACGCATCGGACCACCTGCGATGATACCGGTACCTTCCGGTGCGGTGCGCATCACAACTTTGCCTGCGCCGTGACGGCCGGCCATGTCGTGGTGCAGGGTGCGGCCCTCTTTCAGCGGCACGCGGATCATCTGGCGCTTCGCCTGCTCGGTCGCCTTGCGGATCGCCTCAGGCACTTCTTTCGCCTTGCCCTTGCCAAAGCCGACGCGGCCTTTCTGGTCGCCAACGACAACCAGGGCTGCGAAGCCAAAGCGCTTGCCGCCTTTTACGGTTTTCGACACGCGGTTGATCGCGACCAGGCGATCTGCAAATTCCGGTGCCTCTTCACGCTCGCGGCGGGGGCCGCGGCGGTTTTCACGTTCTGCCATCAGGCATTCCTTTCAGTGCGGCGCAGTCCAGTAAGACCGGGGCGCCTGTTCTATCAATCCTTGGTGAGATCCGGCCCGGAGGCCGGTCTCCCGGATCATCGGGGCAGCCTGTGAAGGCTGCCCGCATGAGATTAGATCTTCAGGCCGCCTTCACGCGCAGCGTCGGCCAGAGCCTTCACCTTGCCGTGGAACAGGAAGCCGCCGCGGTCGAAGTAGGCCTCGGTCACGCCAGCCGCTTTTGCGCGCTCGGCGATCAGAGCACCAACTTTGGTCGCTGCTTCGATGTTGTTCTTGCCAACAACACCCAGATCTTTTTCCAGGGTCGAAGCGGAGGCCACGGTCACGCCGCGCAGGTCGTCGATCAGCTGAACAGAGATGTTCTTGTTCGAACGGTGCACGGACAGACGCGGACGGCCTGCGTTCACTTTGCGAAGCTTGTTCCGGACGCGCAGCCGGCGCTTCAGAAACAGGGTACGTTTGCTGTTTGCCATTTTGCTGGTCCTTACTTCTTCTTGCCTTCCTTGCGGAAGATGAACTCGCCCTTGTAGCGGATGCCTTTGCCCTTGTAGGGCTCCGGACGGCGCCAGTCGCGGATTTTCGCCGCCACTTCGCCCACCTGCTGCTGGTCGATGCCTTCCACAACGATTTCGGTCTGCTTCGGCGCGGTGATGGTGACACCTTCCGGAGCAACGAAGTCGACGTCGTGGCTGTAGCCCAGGTTCAGCTTCAGGGTGTTGCCCTGCATCTGAGCGCGGTAACCCACACCCTGGATCTCCAGCTCTTTCTTGAAGCCCTGGGTCACGCCGGTGACGAGGTTCGCGACCTGAGTGCGGGACATGCCCCACTGCTGGCGCGCACGCTTGGACTTGCCGCGCGGCTCGACCTTCACGATGTTGTCCTCGACGGACAGGGTCACGTCGTCGGTTGCGGTGAAGGTGCGGGCGCCTTTCGGGCCTTTCACTTCGATGGTCTGGCCGGACACAGAGGCGGATACGCCGCTGGGCAGTTCGACCGGTTTCTTACCAATACGGGACATTGCGAGGCCTCCTTAGAAGACGGTGCAAAGCACTTCGCCGCCAACGTTGGCTGCGCGTGCGTTTGCGTCCGACATCACACCCTTGGGGGTGGAGACAATCGACACGCCCAGGCCCTGACGGACCGACGGGATGTCATTGACGCCCATGTAAACGCGGCGGCCGGGCTTGGAGACCCGCTTGAGCTCGCGAATGACAGGTTCGCCGTCGAAGTATTTCAGGCTGATTTCGATGGCCGGGTGGCCATTTTCACCAGTGGTCTTCTCATAACCGCGGATGTAGCCCTCGTCCGCCAGCACGTCCAGCACCCATGCCCGCAGCTTCGACGCCGGGGTCATGACGGTGGATTTGCCGCGCATCTGAGAGTTACGGATACGGGTGAGCATATCGCCGATAGGATCGTTCATATCAGTCTCTCCCTTACCAGCTCGATTTCACCAGGCCGGGGATCTGGCCAGCAGACCCCAGCTCGCGCAGCGCGATACGGCTGATCTTCAGCTTACGGTAGTAAGCGTGCGGACGGCCGGTCAGCTGGCAGCGGTTGTGCAAACGGCTCGGAGCCGAGTTGCGCGGCAGTTTCGCCAGTTTCAGACGCGCCTTGAAGCGCTCTTCCATCGGGCGGGATTCGTCGTTTGCGATTTCTTTCAGCTCGGCACGCTTTGCGGCGTATTTTGCCACCAGGCGCTCGCGCTTCTTCTCGCGTTCGATCATGCTTTTCTTAGCCATGGTCTCTTCCTTCCCGCGATCAGCTGTTGAAGGGCATGTTGAAAGCTTTCAACAGCGCCTTAGCTTCCGCGTCGGTTTTTGCGGTGGTGGCAATTACGATGTCCATGCCCCAGGCTTCGTCGATCTTGTCGAAATCGATTTCCGGGAACACGATGTGCTCTTTCAGGCCCATGGCATAGTTGCCGCGGCCGTCGAAAGAGGTGCCGGACACGCCGCGGAAGTCGCGGATACGGGGCATCGCGATGGTGATCAGACGATCCAGGAATTCATACATCCGGTCGCCGCGCAGGGTCACCTTGGCGCCCATCGGCATGCCTTCGCGAACGCGGAAGCCGGCGATGGAGTTCTTGGCCACGGTGGTGACAGCCTTCTGGCCCGCGATTGCGGTCAGGTCGGCCTGAGCGGATTTGGCTTTCTTGCTGTCTTTGACAGCAGCGCGGCCACAGCCGATGTTCAGAACGATTTTCTCCAGCTTGGGGAGCATCATGTCGTTCTTGTAGCCGAATTCCTCTTTCAGGGCGCCACGGATGGTGTCCTTGTAGAGCGTCTTCAGGCGCGGGGTGTAGGTTGCAGCGTCAAGCATCAGACAGTCTCCCCGGTGGTCTTGGCGAAGCGCACCTTCTTGCCGTCTTCCTCGCGGAAGCCGACGCGGGTTGCTTTGCCGTTGCTGTCCAGCAGTGCCAGGTTCGACAGGTCGATCGGCAGTGCCTTGGGCAGACGGCCGCCCTGGCTGTTCTGGGTCTGGCGGGTGTGGCGGATTGCCATGTTCACGCCGTCGACAATGGCTTTGCCGGCTTTCGGGTCAACGGAGGCGATGGTGCCTTCCTTACCCTTGTCCTTGCCGGCCAGCACGACGACCTTGTCGCCTTTGCGGAGTTTAGCAGCCATGATTACAGCACCTCCGGAGCCAGCGAGATGATCTTCATGAAGTTCTTCGCGCGCAGTTCACGAACAACCGGGCCAAAGATACGGGTACCGACCGGCTCGTTGTTGTTGTTCAGGATAACGGCTGCGTTCCGGTCAAAACGGATCGCGGTGCCGTCTTCGCGGCGGACTTCTTTGGCGGTGCGCACGACAACGGCCTTACGGACGTCGCCTTTTTTCACGCGGCCGCGCGGGATGGCTTCCTTTACCGAGACGACGATGATGTCGCCAACGGATGCGTATTTACGCTTGGAGCCACCCAGAACCTTGATGCACTGAACCCGGCGGGCGCCGGAGTTGTCAGCTACATCCAGATTTGTTTGCATCTGGATCATGTGGTTTCTCCCGACCTATGGGGCAGCGATGCGTGCTGGTATCCCCCAGGGTTTCGACTGACTGTTAAGTCTAGCCGCCAGGAGTCTCGGATGAGACTCTTAGGCTTCCAGAACTTCCCAGCGTTTCGTTTTCGATTTCGGCGCGCATTCGATGATGCGGACAGTGTCGCCGACCTTGAAAGCGTTCTTTTCATCGTGAGCCCGGTATTTCTTGGACTTACGGATGGTTTTCTTCAGAACCGGGTGCGTGAAGCGGCGTTCGACCGAGACGGTGACGGTCTGGGCGTTTGCGTCGCTGGTCACAACGCCTTGCAGGATACGTTTGGGCATTGTGTCGCTCCTTATTCGGCTGCTGCTGCAGCTTTTTCGTTCAGGATGGTCTTCACTTTGGCAGCATTGCGGCGGGCCGCTTTGATGCCGGCAGTGTTTTCCAGCTGACCGGTTGCCTGCTGAAAGCGCAGGTTGAAGCTCTCTTTTTTCAGGGATGCGAGCATATCGCGGAGTTCATCCACGGTCTTCTCGCGCAGATCATTGGCGTTCATCGCCTTTGTTCCTTGTCCAAAGCACCAGAAGGCCCCTGACGGGTCACCTTGCAACCTGGTGGGTTATGTCAAACCGCGCCGGAAAGCGCGGAAAAAAGAATCACTGGGCCCAAATCCATACGGATTGGGGACAAGCGATGGGTCCCTATAGAGGAGACGGGGGGCAGGGGCAAGTGCGTTTGCTGCAACAGCCTGCTACTGGCTTCCTTTTGCGTTGCCATTTGCAGCGGCCCCATCCTAGTAGAACTGTTTCCATCGCTCAGGACCAACAGATAAATGCTCGCGGCCGTTCCTTTTCTTGAGCCTGTCATCCACTACGGCGCGCACTTCCTGGCCCCTTTCGTCATCGCGCGGCCCCTTTTCGGCAGGCCGCGCTGGCTCGCCGCAGCGGGGCTGATGATACTGGCCAATATGATTGACGCGGACCATTTGCTGGCCACGCCCATCTTCGATCCCAACCGCTGCAGCATAGGATTTCACCCGCTGCACACGGGTTATGCCGCTGCCGCCTATGCCGCGGCGCTGCTGGTTCCAAACTGGAAGATCCGCGCCCTTGCCCTAGGCTGCCTATGGCACTTGGCCGTAGACGGGCTGGATTGCGTGATGCAGGGGACGTGGAGCGGCTGATCGCGGGTAATCCGCTTTTTGGCCACGCCGGAATTCCACGGGAATTCCGGCCATGAAAAATCGATTTTTCATGGCCGTTTTCCGCTGCCTAAAAACGGCAGCCCGGGCCTCACTCCCACTTGTAATTGAAGCTCACAGAAATCCGCTCGTCCTCGGCCATGTTCAGCGGCACCTCGTGGCGGATGAAGCTTTCCCACAGCAGCACGTCGCCAACGGCGGGCGCCTGATAGACAAAGGTCTTCAGCTCCTGGCGGCAGGTCTTCAGGCGCGGCGGGTGCGCCATCATCATGGCGTGGCGCGGATCCTCCAGCTTGAGCGCGGAGGCGCCGTCCGGCATCGACACATAGGTGGTGCCGGAAATCACCGAATGCGGGTGGATGTGGCTGGCATGGGTGCCGCCTTCCGGCAGGATGTTGATCCACAGATCCTCCAACACCAGCGCGCGCCCGTCCAGGTCCAGCTCCAGATCCTTGGCAAAAGCCGCTACGTGCTGGTCCAGCGACTTCACCAGGTCGGCAAAAATCGGGAACCGCCAAGGCAAATCCGTCAGCGAGGCATAGGAGGTATAGCCGGGATAGCCGTTCTCCTCGCACCAGTCCTGCCCGGCATCGTCGTCGCCGGCAATGACAAGGCAGGAGTTTTCCAGTTCCTGAGCGTCGATTTCAGGTCCGAACTCGGACAGCTGCGCGCGGTAGAGGCGGGTCACGAAGAGCGATTCAATCTGGGCCATGGCTGCGTCTTAGCGCAGTCCGCAAGCAAGCGCGAGACCCTGCCGCAGGCGCGGATCCGGATGCGAACCACGCCCGGCGGCGCAGGCCATAACCGCGGATATGTTCAGATAGTGCAATTTGTAACGGGGAAACTCACGCTGATTTAACGATTGACGGCCATCTTGGGTCAAAAAACTCCAGAATGATGTCTCAGTGAAATGGTCCAGGTCACATGAAATCAAAACTTACCGTCAGTACGGCAATCCTCTCGATCATCGTTTTGGCCGGCGGCCTGATGGCCGCCCTGGTCAGCCTCCTGCTCTATTCGCACGGCGTGCGCGACGACATGCAACAGCGGGTCGCCAAAATCGAAGCGGTTTACCTGAGCCTTGATGAAATCGAGCTCGAATTCCTCATGGCCCGGCGCGCCGAAAAGGATTTCCTGCTGCGCCGCGACGAGAAATACACCGCCCGCCACGCCGAAACGATGGCCCGGATCAAGGAGACCTATGCAGCCCTAAGCCGGCAAATGCCTGAGGTCGCGGAACTGTCGGGATCGGTACAGCAGCTGAAAGAGATCGGCGCTGCCATCGACGCCTACGACGCCAGTTTTGGCGCGCTGGCCGGCAGCAATATCCGCCTGGGCCTGGATGAGAACAGCGGCCTGGAGGGGCAGCTGCGCAAGGCGGTCAAGAATGCCGAGGGCACGCTGAAGACGCTGGATCAGCCGGTCATGCAGGTGAAAATGCTGATGATGCGGCGGCACGAAAAGGACTTCATCATGCGCCAGGCGCCGAAATACCTGGACCGGCTGAACGCCCGGGTGGAAGAGTTCCGCGCCTTCCCGGCCAGCTATTATGACAGCGCCGCGCAGCAGAAGGAGATCCTGGGGCTGATGGAGGTCTACCAGAAATCCTTTGCCGCCTATGTGGAAGAATCGCTGAAGGAAAAACAGCTGCGCAAGGACGTGTCCGGCCACTATGCCGAAGCCGAGCCGCTGCTGGCCGCGGTCCACGAGGAAGTGCGCGGCCTGCTTGACCAAGTGCGCACCCGGGGCGAGACCGTCAGCGCCGAGGCTCAGACCAACGCGCTGCGGGCCGGCATCGGCGGCTCGATCCTGTTCGTGGCGGTGGCCCTGCTGCTGGCACGCAGCATCGCCCGGCCGCTCAAGCAGACCGACACCGTTCTGAAGAAGATGATGCAGAACGACTTCAGCCCGGAAATCCCGAAAACGAGCATCCGCGAGATCGCCGCAATCGCCAATGCGGCCGGCGAGTTCCGCAAGGCCGAGGCCGCCAAGCAGCAGCTGACCGAGGAGATTTCCGAAGTCATCGCAGCCTGCGGCGAGGGGGACTTCTCGCGCCGGATCGCAACCAGCGGCGGCGGCAGCCGGGACAGCGGCCTGGGCCAGGGTGTGAACACGATCGGCGAAGTGGCCGAGAAGGGCCTGGGCGACGTGCTGAGGGTGCTGGACGCGATTGCCGAGGGCGATCTGACCCAGCGGATGCCCGCAGGCCAGAAGGGTGTTTTCAAGGATATTGCCGGCGCCATCGACAACCTTGCCGGCAGCCTGGAAACCGTGGTCCGGCAGCTGGCAGGCAGCGGCGATATGCTGAACAACACCTCGCAGGAGATTTCCACTGCCGTCGCCGATGCCTCGCAGCGCGGCGAATCCTCGGCCGCGGCGCTGGAGGAGACTTCCGCCGCGCTGCAGATTGTCCGCGACACGGTCCACGATACCGCCAGCAGCGCGCAGGACGCCCGCCAGTTCGTCAACGACGCCCAGACCAAGGCGGAAGCGACCCGGGAAGTGGCCGAGAAAACCGTCTCCGCGATGCAGCGCATCAAGGAATCCTCGGACGCGATCTCCAAGATCACCGGCCTGATCGACGACGTGGCCTTCCAGACCAACCTGCTGGCGCTCAATGCCGGGGTGGAGGCCGCCCGCGCGGGCGAAGCCGGGCGCGGGTTTGCGGTTGTCGCCTCCGAAGTGCGGGCGCTGGCGCAGCGGTCTTCGGACGCGGCCAAGGAGATCAGCACCCTGATCAGCAGCAGCCAGAGCGAAGTCACCGGCGGGGTCGAACTGGTGGATGAGGCTGGCGAAGCGCTGGTTGCAATCCTGCAGACCGTCACCCAGGCGGCGGAGAAGGTGAACGAGATTGCCGAGAACACCACCGAACAGGCCAACAGCATTTCCGAGGTGAATGTGGCGCTTGAAGCTTTGGACAAGGACTCCCAGCGCAGCGCTGCCATGCTCGAGGAAACGGCGGCGGCCGGCCAGATGCTGCGGGACGAGGCTGCAAGCCTGGCCCGGGCGATCTCCGGCTTCCGGCTTGAGCCTGCCGCGCCTGCGGCTGCCGGTCCGGAGCCGGTCCGCGGGGACATCGTAAAGGCGGCATAACCGCCGTTAAACCGCCTGCACCGGCCTTTCCGGCCGGTGCAGCAAGCCTGCCGCTTCAGTTGCCAAATGCGGCCTGAGCAACACCAACAGCTACAGTTCACACTCTTCGCAGGCTAAGTCACGCAGGAGCAACCGGCAGCTTCGCTCCAGCGCGGTTCCAAGATCTCCGGACGGCGCGGCCTCCGCCATTGCCAAAATTTGACGGTGCAGGCCCGCAGCGCCCGGCTGCTGCGGTCAACTGTTCTCCATCACCCGGATCGGGCAGCCGCCATGGGCGTTCGGTTTGCCGGCGTGATGCGGGTTCAGCACCAGATACCAGACCGGTTCCCGGCCAGGGGCCTGGGTGCGGGAGTAGGTGCAGCCATCCGGCGAGGTCCAATGCTTGGCATTGCCGCCCCAGACAGGCCCGTCGCCCTGGTAGTTGCGGGAAACCACGCGCCCGCCATCCAGATTGCGGTATCCTGTGGCCGGGCCAAAAACAGCGGAGATATCCGTATTGTCGTATTCAGGGGCGGCAAAGTTGCTTGCGCCGCAGGCAGAAAGGGAAAGGAGAAGGGCCGTCGGGACAGTCAAGAGTTTCATTTGAGCCTCCTGTTAAAACACCAGGGCAGCCCCGAACTCCGGACTATTCAGTTCGGCAAGGAACACGTCATCCGGGACCGCTTGCGGGTGAACTTCGCGCAGAAACATGGCCACTTTTGGGACCGAATGGAGCAACCCAGCGCCTTAATCCCGGCATTCTAAATCAATTTTGCCTAGTCCACCGCTGTCAGCGTGAACAGAAAAGCCCCCGCAGTGTTACCTGCGGGGGCCATATTTTTCTCTGGCAGACCGGGATTACCAGTCTTCGCGGACCACGACGCGGGTCTTGACCGGCAGCTTCATCGCCGCCAGGCGCAGGGCCTCGCGGGCGACTTCGTCGCTGACGCCGTCGATCTCGAACATCACGCGGCCGGGCTTAACCTTGGCTGCCCAGTAGTCCACGGAGCCTTTACCTTTACCCATACGGACTTCGGTCGGCTTCGAGGTCACCGGAGTGTCCGGGAAGATACGGATCCAGACACGGCCCTGACGCTTCATGTGGCGGGTCATGGCACGGCGGGCAGCCTCGATCTGGCGTGCAGTCACACGCTCAGGGGTGGTTGCCTTCAGGCCATAGGTGCCGAAGTTCAGGTCCGAGCCGCCTTTTGCCAGGCCGTGGATCCGGCCCTTGTGCATCTTGCGGAATTTAGTGCGCTTTGGCTGAAGCATCTCAAATCCTCCTTAGCGACGGCCGCCACCAGCACCACGGGGTGCAGGGCCGTCCTGGATTTCTTGTGCTTTACGGTCACGCGCCGAAGGATCGTGCTCCATGATCTCGCCTTTGAAGATCCAGACCTTGATCCCGATGATCCCGTAGGGGGTCATCGCTTCGGAGTGTGCGTAATCGATGTCGGCACGCAGGGTGTGCAGCGGCACGCGGCCTTCACGGTACCATTCGGTACGCGCGATTTCCGCACCGCCCAGACGGCCAGCGACGTTCACCCGGATACCCAGGGCGCCCATGCGCATGGCGTTCTGAACCGCACGCTTCATCGCGCGGCGGAAGGACACACGGCGCTCCAGCTGCTGAGCGATCGACTCGCCGACCAGCTGAGCGTCCAGTTCCGGCTTGCGCACTTCAACGATGTTGAGGTGCAGCTCGGAGTCGGTCATCTTGGCCAGCTTCTTGCGCAGGACTTCGATGTCCGCGCCTTTCTTGCCGATGATAACGCCCGGACGTGCGGTGTGGATGGTGACGCGGCATTTCTTGTGCGGGCGCTCGATGATCACGCGCGCAACGCCTGCCTGCTTGCACTCTTCCTTGATGAACTCGCGGATCTTGATGTCCTCGAGCAGCAGATCACCATAGTCCTTGGTGTCGGCGTACCAGCGGCTGTCCCAGGTGCGGTTCACCTGAAGGCGCATGCCGATCGGATTGACTTTCTGACCCATTAGGCTTGCTCCTCAACTTGACGCACCTTGATGGTGATCTCCGAGAACGGCTTCAGGATTTTGCCGAACCGGCCACGGGCACGCGGACGGCCGCGCTTCATGGTCAGGTTCTTGCCAACCCAGGCCTCGGCGACGATCAGCTCGTCGACGTCCAGGTTATGGTTGTTCTCAGCGTTCGCAATCGCGGACTGAAGGCATTTCTTCACGTCCTGCGCAATCCGCTTGTTGGAGAAGGTCAGGTCGTTCAGAGCCTTTTCCACCTTCTTGCCGCGGATCATCTGCGCCACCAGGTTCAGTTTCTGCGGGGAGGTACGGAGCATGCGCAGTTTTGCCATTGCTTCGTTGTCTGCCACGCGGCGGGGGTTCTTTTCCTTGCCCATGACTTACTTCCGCTTCGCTTTTTTGTCTGCGGCGTGGCCATAATAGGTGCGGGTCGGCGAGTATTCACCGAACTTCTGACCGATCATGTCTTCCGAGACGTTGACGGGGATATGCTTCTGGCCGTTGTAAACACCAAAGGTCAGGCCGACGAACTGCGGCAGGATGGTGGAACGGCGCGACCAGATCTTGATCACTTCATTGCGGCCCGATTCACGCGCTGCTTCGGCCTTCTTCAGGACGTAAGCATCAACGAAGGGGCCCTTCCATACGGAACGTGCCATGGATTAGCGGCCTTTCTTCTTGGCGTGGCGCGAGCGGACGATAAGCTTCTGCGACGCCTTGTTTTTGTTGCGGGTGCGCTTGCCCTTGGTCGGCTTGCCCCACGGGGTCACCGGGTGACGCCCGCCGGAGGTCCGGCCTTCACCACCGCCGTGGGGGTGGTCGATCGGGTTCATAACGACACCGCGGACCGACGGACGCTTGCCCTTGTGGCGCATGCGGCCGGCTTTACCGAAGTTCTGGTTCGAGTTGTCGGGGTTCGACACGGCACCGACGGTGGCCATGCATTCCTGACGCACCAGGCGCAGTTCGCCCGAGGACAGGCGGATCTGAGCGTAACCGCCGTCACGGCCAACGAACTGAGCATAGGTACCGGCTGCACGGGCGATCTGGCCGCCTTTGCCGGGCTTCATTTCGATGTTGTGGACGATGGTACCGATCGGCATGCCCGAGAACGGCATTGCGTTGCCCGGCTTGATGTCGGCCTTCGCGGAGGCGATGACCTTGTCGCCGACTGCCAGGCGCTGCGGCGCCAGGATGTAGGCTTGCTCGCCGTCTTCGTATTTGATCAGCGCGATGAATGCGGTCCGGTTCGGGTCGTATTCGATCCGCTCAACGGTGGCCGCTACATCAAATTTGTTCCGTTTGAAGTCAACGATCCGGTAGAGGCGCTTTGCGCCGCCGCCACGGCGGCGTGCAGTGATCCGTCCGGTGTTGTTCCGGCCGCCCGATTTGGTCAGGCCCTCAGTGAGGGATTTGACCGGACGCCCTTTCCAAAGCTCCGAACGGTCGATCAGAACCAGCCCACGCTGGCCCGGCGTCGTCGGTTTATACGACTTGAGTGCCATGCTTTCTGTCTTCCGTTTAGCGTGCCAGGCCTTAGGTTCTTGTCTTTGGCCCAGCTATGTTTAAGGCCCCCGTAGGTGCCTGAGATATAGGGCCCCGAAGGTCCCCGAGTTCACGCATCCTGACAAACGTAACGACCCCGGAACGAATCCGGGGCCTTCAGGATGGGTGGCGTGTAGCAGAGTCGTGGGGAGGTGGCAATGGTCGAATCTTCCAGACACGCTTGCACAAGTTCAGTTCACAGTAGCGACTCTTCTTGAAAACATCTCCTGTTCGCCAACTTCCGTCAACCGCCAGAAAAGCAGGACATTTCCCTGCGTCGATCGGCTCGCCTTAACGGTCAAAACTCCCAAGGCCATCAACTGAATCTTCACAGATTGGAAAACTTCGCTGTCAACGCGAAAGGTATGTAAACCGCGGGAATACCCATTGCGGTTTTCCCAAATCGACTTAGCCATTAGCTCATTCACTCTCAGCTCCGATTCTGACTTCAACAAATGCGGCGCAACTAGAGCAAAGAGTTCACCAAAGGTTGTCTCAAGTGAGAAAGTAGAACCCCTCCCTCCTTGGTATCGCCCGCTAATTGTTAAACCGGCGTCCAAGCCAGCCAGGTTGCCCGGTATACCGATTGGAGGTCTTGCTTCTTCAAGTTCTTGCTTCAGTCGCTCGTTCTCTTCTTGTAAAGCCACAAGCTTATGCAAATCTCCAGCTGAAGTTACCTGATCGCCCCGCACCCATCCTGGTCTAGTTTTTGTCGCTTTCGCATGATCCAAAGCCTCACGCACCCCGAGCTTCAATCCATCATTCGATGACCATTCTTTACGAATTCGACCTGTTGAAACTTTCTCAATAAATGCCTCCAATAGATCCCTACCAGACTTGTCTTGCTCACATTTCTCCTGTGGCAGTCTGCCCCTGTTTCCGTGAAGCATAACCAAAACAGGTATGCCTTGCTCCACAGCGTAGTGATACTCTTTTTCGGTGTAGCTCAGGCCGTCCGGAGCGAGGGAACCATAGCGACCAGCTATGATCAGAACATAATAATCACACTGATCTATGACGCTCTTGATGAATTCAAACTGCTCGTCATCAGCGGCAGGAAACGCCTCCATTCCGACGGGGATATCCCCAGCTCGAATGACAGTTTCCTCAACAGCCTTACGTTCTTCGATTAGATCTTTGTAAGTAGAGCTAATAAAGACCTGATATTTCTTAGCCATACAGCCTGCACCTCTGGTTCTCCACTTCACTGCACCCTAATCAACTTTTAGATGACTTCAATCGGAAAGGCGCGCCAGCGCCGTCCCGCGGGGTGGCGCTCTCAACGTGGCGTCTGGCAGTTTATCCCGGCCAAGTCCGTACGACCTCACCGACACGCAGAACATCAGCCAAAGCGCCGCCCCATGGGGGCGGGTCATGCCGGAGGCATGCTTTCAGCATGACGCTGGCGCGGCGGCCTGCGGCCTTGACTCCGCGCCGGGCCCAGAACCCAGTTCAGCGCATAGTGCCCGGCATTGGCTGAGACACGTTCTTTGAACGCCGTCCGTTGCATAGAGAGCGCACGCTGGGCTTCGCGGATCTTAACCGGCAGCGGCTATACCTCAGGGCAAAGCTGCCTTTAGGACCCCGCCATGCCCTCCAAGCGCCCTGCCCCAGCGAAAAAGGCCCCCGCTTCCACGAGGGCCTCTCAATCTTGTCAGAAAGGCAAATCTCGGGATCAACTGGGCACGCCGATGGTGCTGCCTGCTTCCAGCCCTCTTCAGCGCACCAGAGGCCCCTGCCCTCAGATCCCGATGGTTCCCAGGGCGCGGCGGCGGCGGAGGGGCTCGGCGGCGACGGCCTCCCGCTGGACGTATTTCAGTTTCCCCATGGCCTCGCGGAAGGCCTCATGCGCCGGCTTGCGCTCCAGGTAATCCGCCAGCCGCAAGATGTTGATGGGCTGCTTGCGGATCAGCGCGACGATCCGGTCGAAGGCGTCCTGCTTGGCATAGCCGTCGATCATCAGGGCGGCGCTTTGGGTGGGGGTCAGGAGGTAGTAGTCAAACGCGCCCCGGGGCGTATAGCGGGCGATGTCAAAGGGCGAGGCGCCAAGGGCATGCGACTTGGGCATCAGGACACGGATGCCGCTTTCCTTGTGCACAAAGCTGCTGCCCGAGGACTGGGTAAAGCCCAGCGGCGCCAGCTTCTGCGCGGCATGCTCCCGCATCGCGCCGGTCAGCACATCCATGTCGGCGCGGTCGTAGTGCAGATCGTCAAACACCGAGAGGAGGCGCAGCTGCGCGTCCGCCACGCAGATATACGGCGTCTTGTTGAGCTCCTGCAGGCGGGCGGCCAGCTCTGCCGCCTGTTCCGGGGTGGCCTGAACGGAAACAGCCCCGGCAGGTTTCCCCACCGAGGCTGCAAGCTTTCTGATCCATGACCAGATCAAGGCAAATCTCAGAGTCCGGTGGACACGTCGATGGTGTTGCCTTCTTCCAGGGTCACATAGGCCTTTTTCACGTCCTTGCGGCGGCCCATCTGGCCCCGGAAACGCTTGACCTTACCCTTGGTCACGGTGGTGTTGACCGCTTTCACCTTCACACCAAAGAGAGCTTCGACAGCTTCCTTGATCTGCGGCTTGTTGGAGTCGATTGCCACTTCGAACACCACTGCGCCGTTTTCGGACGCCATGGTGGATTTCTCGGTGATGATCGGCTTGCGGATCACGTCGTAGTGTTCTGCTTTAGCGCTCATTTCAGGCGAGCCTCCAGAGCTTCGACACCTGCCTTGGTGATCACCAGGGTGTCACGCTTCAGGATGTCATAGACGTTGGCACCGATGGTCGGCAGCACGTCCAGACCTTCGATGTTCTTGGCGGCGCGGGCAAAGCCCTCGTTCACGGCAGCGCCGTCGATGACCAGAGCGCGCTTCCAGCCCAGGTTCTTCACCTGCTTGGCCAGAGCTGCGGTCTTGCCCTCAGCGGCGGCGTCCTCGATGATGACCAGTTCGCCCGCTTTCGCTTTGGCGGACAGCGCGTGGCGCAGGCCCAGCTTGCGGAACTTCTTGGTCAGCTCGTGGCCGTGCGAACGCGGGGTCGGGCCCTTGTAGATACCACCCTTGCGGAAGATCGGCGCGTTGCGGTCACCGTGGCGTGCGCCGCCGGTGCCCTTCTGGCGGTAGATCTTCTTGGTCGAGTAGGAGGTCTCCGAGCGGGTCTTCACCTTGTGGGTGCCGGCTTGCGCGTTGTTGCGCTGCCAGCGGACCACGCGGTGCAGGATGTCCGCACGCGGCTCCAGGCCGAACAGGTCTTCGGACAGCTCGATGTCGCCAGCCTTGCCGCCGTCGAGTTTGATCACGTCAAGTTTCATGCTTCACCACCTTCCGCGGGAGCTTCCGCAGTTTTCAGAGCGGCCGGGAACGGCAGACCCTCGGGAGCTTTCTTCTTCACGGCGTCCTTGACGGTGACCCAGCCGGACTTCGGGCCCGGAACGGCGCCCTTAATGAAGACCAGGCCGCGCTCGGCGTCGGTTTTCACCACTTCCAGGTTCTGGGTGGTCACGCGGGCTGCGCCCATGTGGCCGGCCATCTTCTTGCCTTTGAAGACCTTGCCCGGGTCCTGACACTGACCGGTCGAACCGTGCGAACGGTGCGAGATCGACACACCGTGCGAGGCGCGCAGGCCGCCGAAGTTGTGCCGCTTCATGGCACCGGCGAAACCTTTACCGATCGAAGTGCCGGTCACGTCCACTTTCTGGCCAGCCAGGAAGTGTTCGGCCGAGATCTCGGCGCCGACTTCGATCAGCGCGTCTGCGGGGACGCGGAACTCTGCCAGCTTGCGCTTGGGCTCAACCTTGGCGGCTGCGAAATGGCCGCGCATGGCTTGCGAGGTACGCTTTGCCTTGGCCGCGCCTGCACCCAGCTGAACGGCGGTGTAGCCGTCTTTTTCCTCGGTGCGCTTCGCAACAACCTGCAGGCCGTCCAGCGACAGAACGGTCACCGGGATCTGCTTGCCGTCTTCCATGAACAGCCGGGTCATGCCGACTTTCTTTGCGATAATACCGGAACGCATAATCTATACCCTCCGATCTTACGACTGCAGCTTGATTTCGACGTCAACGCCGGCGGCCAGGTCGAGCTTCATCAGCGCGTCCACGGTCTGCGGGGTCGGGTCGACGATGTCCAGGAGCCGCTTGTGGGTGCGGATCTCGAACTGGTCGCGGGATTTCTTGTCGATGTGAGGGCCACGCAGAACGGTGAACTTCTCAATCTTGTTCGGCAGCGGGATCGGGCCGCGCACCTGGGCGCCGGTCCGCTTGGCAGTGTTGACGATTTCCTGGGTGCTGGCATCCAGCACGCGGTAGTCAAATGCCTTCAGCCGGATACGGATGTTTTGGCTTTGCATCGTATAGCCTTATTCTAGGCGTTGGGGTTGAGAGGAGGGCCTGCGCTCACCGCAATCCCTCATCGAACCCAAAAGGCGGGAATCATCCCGCCTCCATTCGCATCAGCGAACTCGCGCCCTATACGCCCTATGGCCCCATGTGGCAAGGGGTTTCGCCGCGAAACGGTTGCGTTTGGGGAGGACGGCGGGTTTGGGGTTTGTTAGGGAAGGTTGAGGGGCCGATTTAACCAAGCAGTACGTTCCAAATCTGCACCTGGTAGCGGCTTCCAAACTATGCTTAGGCGGCTAATGAAAAGCAATCGGACTTACCCATCAGCTTGCCTACTCCACCTCACACAACCTATAGAAAAGGGGAGGCAGAAAGCATCACTTAGAGGTAAAATTGCGCCGCAAACCCATTCACTCCTCCATAAAGGCAAGGCTCGGTTACGACGAAAG
The DNA here is from genome assembly GCF_049056525.1 of Leisingera coralii. Lineage (NCBI taxonomy): Bacteria > Pseudomonadati > Pseudomonadota > Alphaproteobacteria > Rhodobacterales > Roseobacteraceae > Leisingera > Leisingera coralii. The sequence goes on from NZ_JBHUPT010000062.1 coordinate 89,527, forward strand.
TGCTACTGACGATGAAGTTTATGATGACTGGAAAGGAAGACTTCGTCGTGTTTGCAAACCTTGCTGGGAGCTTAAGTACTGCCCATACGGCCCGCTAGTCGAACAATCACCAATTCTGCCTGGAGAAAGAAAAGGGCAAGTAGAGCACACCAGATACCTGGCGAAGTGTTTGGAGACCGGCACTGTTGGTAGTCTTACGTCGCTAACCAGCGAACTTCGAGAAGATTACGAAGATTGGCTTCACGACGAACAGCTACTTATTTCACAAGTTCTGTTTTCTATGGAACAAGCCGAAAGATTTGCCACTATAGCCGAGATGGGGAGCAAGCAAGAAAGACTAGAAGCCCTACTAGGAAGCGAATTGCCTCCAATTCATGTTTATCGCGTCGAGTACGACGGTGGTGTCTTTCAGGAATATAGTGAGGAACAGTTTCCACCAGAAACTTGGAGAGAGATCCAAGAAGGTGTGGAACGCCGAAAGTTGGAAATTCAAAAAGCTCTTGAAACAGGGCAAATTGACAACCGCCAACCTCTCGAACCAGCACGACGAGAGATGTTCCTAGAAATGGTAAAGAGCTTTGATCCTGAAAGTTATCCTGAAGAAATCCCGCAAACATTTCACGACGGAGAATGCACCTTCTTCGGCCACATATGTCCGGTGTTTTTCGCTGCCGAAGCAGCAACCGAGACACAAGATGAACGCAGAATAGGCCGACGGCATCTTAAGTTTGAAACTATGATGCGCATCGTTCGTCGTGACGACTACCGCTGCCAACACTGCAAAAAGAAGCTTCAAGATGACGAAGTGGAATTTGACCACAAGATTCCTGTGTCAAAAGGTGGCAGCTCAGAGGAGCATAATATGAGGCTAACGTGCTTCGACTGTAACAGGGACAAGTCTGATAGCTTTTTTCCCTAGGGGCTTTGTTTCACCGGAGCTTGTGCAAGACGGCCTTCGGCCCCAGGCCGGTCCCTGCCCTGTTCGGAGGCTGGCGCATAGAAAAAGGGCCGCTCGATTGAGCGGCCCTTTCTATCAAGTATCAGGAGACCTGATTACTCGATGATCTTCGACACGACGCCGGCGCCGACGGTGCGGCCGCCTTCGCGGATGGCGAAGCGCAGGCCGT